>NZ_PQMX01000004.1:0-193856 GCF_004368385.1 Burkholderia sp. B10
TCTCGATCAGCCGCTGCAGGCGCGGATCGGCGAAGAATTCGCGCCAGCCGATGGCGCTCGCCGCCTGGCCGTTGGCGCTGCGCGTGCCGGCCGCAGCGGGCTGCGTCGCGTAGACGCCGCCGGCCGGGTACGCCTGCGCGACGGGCGCGTCGGGCCGCGTGTAATGCGGCGCCATCGTGCAGCCGGTGGCGAACAGCGCGAGCGCCGCGGCGGCCGCCATGCGAAATCCATTCATGTTGCCCTCGTTGCGTCCCGTCGCGGCACGCGTTGCAGATTGCATCGTCATACGGTCTCCAGCACGCGGGCGCGCTCGCTGTTCGCGGCCTCGCGATGGCGCTTCGCGATCAGCGTGTACACGGTCGGCAGCACGAACAGCGTGAACAGCGTACCGACCAGCATGCCGGTCGAGACCGTGATCCCGATCGCGAAGCGGCTGGCCGCGCCCGCGCCGCGTGCGAAAATCAGCGGCACGAGCCCGGCGACCATCGCGGCCGTCGTCATGAGGATCGGCCGCAGCCGTACCGCGGCCGCGTGCTCGATCGCCGCGCGCCGGTCGAGGTGCTGCGTGCGTTGCAGTTCGTTCGCGAAGCTCACCATCAGGATCCCGTGCTTGGAAATCAGGCCGATCAGCGTCACGAGCCCGATCTGCGTATAGATGTTCAGCGTCGCGAAGCCGAGGTACAGAGGCACCAACGCGCCGCACACCGACAGCGGCACCGACACGAGGATCACCAGCGGATCGCGCAGGCTCTCGAACTGCGCGGCGAGCACCAGAAAGATCACGACGAGCGCGAACACGAACGTGACCGTCAGCCGGTTGCCTTCCTGCACGTATTGCCGCGATTCGCCGAGCCAGTCGATCTCGTAGCCGGCCGGCAGCGGCTGTTTCTGCAGAAACTCGACCGCTTGCCCCATCGTCACGCCCGGCGCGGCCACCGCCGACAGGGTCGCCGAGTTCATCTGATTGAACTGCGTGAGCGCGTTGGCCTGGCTGCCGTTCGACACGCGCACGACGGTCGACAGCGCCACCATCTTGCCGCCGCGCGTCTTCACGTAGTAGCGGTTCAGCATGTCCGACGACAGGCGCTCGGCGCGCGCGACCTGCGGAATCACGTCGTACGAGCGGCCGTCGTGATCGAAGCGGTTCACGTAGTTCTCGCCCACGAGCACCGCGAGCGTATCGGCGATGTCCTTCATCGTCACGCCGAGCGCATTCGCCTGGTTGCGGTCGATCGTTACGCCGACCGCACGGCTGTCGAACGTCAGATCGCTGTCGACCACCGCGAACAGCCCGCTCTTCGACGCGGCAGCCTTCAATTTGTCCATCGTCGCGAAGATGCCGTTGAAATCGGCCGGCGCGCGCAGCACCATCTGGATCGGCAGGCCGCCGCTCGACGCGGGCAGCGACGGCAGCAGGAACGTGAACACCTGGTCGCCGGCGATCGCGTTCGCGCCCGCCTGCACCCGCGCCTGCAGGTCGGCCGCACTGCGCGTGCGCTTCGACCAGTCGACGAGGTTCACGCCGGCGAAGCCGAGATTCGCACCGCCGACACCGTTCAACACGAAGCTGGTATCCGCTTCCGGCAGCGAGCGGAACACCTTCTCGATCTGCGGCGCGTAGCGTTCGAGGTAGTCCAGATTCGCGTACTGCGGCGCCTTCACCTGCAGCATGATCGAGCCCTGGTCCTCCTGCGGCGCCAGTTCGCGCTTCACGCCGCTGAACAGCAGGCCGATGCCCAACAGGACGCCCGCTCCGAAAACCAGCACCGCCGGCCGCGCGCCGAGGCTCGCATGCAGCAGGCGCCGGTACGCGTGCGTGACGCGCGACAGCGTGTGTTCGATCGCCCGCGCGACACGGCCCTCCGACATCCGGCTGTCGAGCAGCAGCGAGCTGAGCATCGGCGAGAGCGTCAACGCGATCACCGCGGACACGCACACCGCCCCCGCGAGCGTGAAAGCGAACTCGCGGAACAACGAGCCGGTCAGCCCGCCCATCAGCCCGATCGGCGCATACACCGCAACGAGCGTGATGGTCATCACGATCACCGGCGACGCGATCTCGCGCGCGCCGAGCAGCGCCGCGCGCGCGGGCGGCTCGCCGGATTCGATGTGCCGGTGAATGTTCTCGACGACGACGATCGCGTCGTCCACGACGAGCCCGATCGCCAGCACCATCGCGAGCAACGTGAGCAGGTTCAGCGAGAAGCCCGCGGCCAGCATCAGCGCGGCCGAGCCGACGAGCGCGAGCGGAATCGTCACGACCGGGATCACGACCGCACGGAACGAGCCGAGGAACAGGAAGATCACGACCACGACGATCGCGATCGCCTCGATGATCGTCTCGCGCACCTCGTCGATCGACGCGTTGACGAAGCGCGCGACGTCGAACACGTCGCCGATCCTGATGCTGGCCGGCTTGCTGCGCTCCATCGTCGGCAGCAACGCCTGTACGCCGCGCACGATGTCGAGCGGGTTGCCCGACGGCGTCGCGTTGATCGCGATGTTGACCGCGCGGCGCCCGTTCATCAGCGCGCTCGCGTTGTATTGCTGGCCGCCCAGCTCGATCGTCGCGACGTCGCGCAAGCGCACGAAACTGCCGTTCGCCTCCGATTTCACGACGAGGTTGCCGAACGCGCCGACGTCGGTCAGGTCGGTGTTCGCGGAAATGTCGGCGACGGTCAGCGCGCCCTTCAACTGGCCCGGCGCAGCCTGCACGTTGTTCGCCTTCAGCGCGGCCGCGACATCGCCGGCCGACAGCCCGTGCGCGGCGAGCCGCGACGCGTCGAGCCAGACGCGCATCGCGAGATTCTGGCCGCCGACGATTTCGGCGGAGGCGACGCCCGGCACCGTGGTGACCAGCGGCTGCGCCACGCGCACCACGTAGTCGGTGATCTCGGGGATCGACAACGTATCGCTCGAGAAGCCCAGATACATCACGGCCGTGGGCGCGTCGGTCAGCTTGGTGATCACCGAGTCGTACGCACCCTCGGGCATCTTGTACTTGACCTCCTGCACCTTCGCCATGATTTCGGTCATCGCGCGATCGGCGTTCGCATTCAGGCGCAGCCGCGCCTTCACGACGCTCTTGCCCTGCGTGGACGTGGAGGTCAAATACTCGATGCCGTCCGCGGTTGCGATCGACTGGGCGATCGGCGTCGTCACGAAGCCCTGCATCAACGCCTGCGACGCACCGGGATAGGCCGTCTCGACGCTGATCGTCGCGCTCTCCAGCATCGGATACTGGCGCACCGGCAGCGCACCGAGCGAGCGCAGGCCCACCAGCAAAATCAGCAGGCTGCAGACGATCGACAGCACCGGCCGCCGCACGAAGATGTCGGTGAAACGCGCGCCTTGCGTGGTCTGGCTCATCGCACCGTCTCCCGTCGTGTGCCCGCATCGGCGAGCGCCTGCACCTTCGCGCCCGGTGCGACGCGCAACTGCCCGGTCGTCACGACCACGTCGCCGGCGCGCAGCCCGTCCTCGATGACGATGCGGCCACGCTCGCGCGCGCCGGCACGCACCTGGCGCACGCGCGCAACGCCGACGCCGCGCCCGTCGCGCTGCTCGACCACCACCACGGTGTCGCCCGCCTGGGAGGTCTGCACGGCGGTATCCGGCACGCTGATCACCGCGTCGCGGCCGGGCAGCGCCAGATGCGCGTCGATATACATGCCGGGGCGCAGCAACTGGCCGGTATTGGTCACCGTGGCCTGCACGGTGATGTTGCGGGTCTCGTCGCCGACCTGCGGCTCGATCGCCGTCACGTGGCCTTCGAAGGTCCGGCCCGGATACGCATCCGTCGTCACGCGCACCGTCTGGCCGAGCGACACGCGGCTCAACTCCTTCTGCGGCACCGTGAAGTTCGCGTACAACACGCCGAGATCCGTCAGCGTCGCGATCGGATCGCCCGGGTTCAGGTACTGCCCCAGGTTCACGCGGCGCAAGCCGATCACGCCGGAAAACGGCGCGCGTATCAGCTTTTGCGTGATGACCGCTCGAGTCTCGCGAATATCGGCGCGCGCGGCGTCGAGCTCGTAGCGGCGTGCGTCGAATGTCGCCTTCGGCTCGGCGCCGTTCGGCACGAGCTGCACGGCGCGGTCGAACTGCCGGCGCGTATAGTCGGCCTTCGCCTGCAAGCCGGCGAGCTTCGCCTGCTCGGGTGCATCGTACAGTTGCACGAGCGTTTGCCCGGCGCTCACGCGCGAGCCCGCGACGAACCGGATGTCGACGACGCGGCCGGCGACTTCCGGCGCGATGGTCACCTGCCGCACCGCTTCGAGCGAGCCGACCGCCTCGAGCGTCGGCGCATCGGCCTGCGGCTTCACGACGATGGTCTCGACCGGCAACGGCGCCGGTGGCGACGCAGGCCGATCGGCCGCCGATACACGTTCCGTGCGCCAAAGGAACAATGCGCCGGACAGGACGACCAACGCGCCTGCGGCAAGGAACACAGAGCGTCTCACCGATATCTCCCCAATGAATCAGTCATGACGTCAGTTTGGGTGGAGCCGCCGCGCCCGGACGTCAACTTTTCGAATCCCCGTTTAAATTTTTCGCATGCCCGACACGAAAAAAGCCGCTTGCCGCGACGAACGCGGCAAGCGGCGAAGCAACGCCCGCTACGAGCTCAGATGGTCGTGGCAGGCGCTCGCGGCGCATGAAGGGTCCATGCGCGCGCATACGGGTGTGACATCGCCAACAGGACGGCGCCGAACAGCAGCAATGGATTGGTGCCGACCGCCCCGCACATCAGGAACAGCACCGACATCGCCGCCGCGCCGGCGACACCCCACGCGATCGCGATGCCGAGCAGGATCGATAATCCTGCCGCCAGTTCCAGCCAGGGCACGATCAGGTTCACCGCGACGACGTGCGGAAGCGCGACGTGCACGATCGCGCCGGTCAGCGCGAGCCGCACGGCTTCGGGCGCCACCGCGGATCGCGAGACGGCTGCCGTCAGAAAGGGGCCTGCATCGAAGTGCCCGACGATCTTCGTCAAGCCCGCCCAGCTCCAGAACGCGCCGAGTACGAGCCGCAGCACGAGCGCGACGGCGGCCTTCATCGCGCCACCTGCGGATGGCGGCGATGCAGCTGCCGGAAGCCGATCATGGTCACGCCGAGCAGACACGCGAACATGATGGCAATCGTCGCGTTCGTCTCCATGGGCAATGCGCTGACGACCCCCGACACGATCGAACCGAGCGCCAGCATCAGGCACCCTTGCAGACTCGCTGCCGCGCCCGCGCGGCCCGGAAACAGGGCCATCGAGCGCGCCATCGCGTTGGAGAAGATGAAGCCCTGTGCAAACGCGATCAGCATGATCCCGCCGAGGGTGGTCACGAGGCTCAGCTCGACGCCGCTCGACGCCACGCAGGCCACCCCGAGCGCAAAGGTCGCGATGCCGACGCGCATCAGCTGCTCGCCGCTGTAGCGCCGGATCAGGCTCCGGTTCAGCGTCGTGCCGCCGAGGTAGCACAGGCCGACGCCGAGCGCAGTCGAACCGAAATAAGCCGCGGAATGCCCGAGGCGGATTTGCACGATGTACGGGCCGATCACGTTCCACATCAGGAACGCCGAGAAGCTCATCCCGAGCATCGCGACAGCCGACTGGAAGTGCGGATCAGACAGGATCTCGCGATAGCCCGCAATGGTTTGCCGCGGCGTGCGCCGCAACTCCGGCCGCAGCGTCTCGCGCAGGCCCGCGAACGCGAACGACAGCACAATGAGCCCATAACCGCAGTACACGACGAAGTTCCAGCGCCAGCCGGCCCACTCCTGCACGTGTCCGCCCACGTAAGGCGCGATCACGGGGCCCAGCCCGAACGCCAGGCTGAGGTAGACGATCGCGACGCGGAAGCGGTCGCCCTTCAGCCGGTCGACCAGCACGGCGCGCGCGACGACCTGGCACGAGCCGATCGCGAAGCCCTGAATCGCGCGTCCCGCCATCAGCACCTCGAACGAAGGCGCGACGACCGCCAGCGCGCTGCCGGCGATGAACAGCACGAGGCCGAACAGTATCGACGGGCGTCTGCCCCACCAGTCGGCCAGGATGCCGAAGCCGAGCTGGCCGATCGCATAGAACACGAGCGTGATCGTGATCGTGTTCTGCATCATGCTCGGCATGACGTCGAGTTCTCGACCGATGGCCGGGATGCTGGGCGCATAGAGGTCGATCGCGATCCCGCCGACGCTATTGATCAGCGGCGCCAGGAACACGAGGAAGTTTTCATATCTGTTTGAGTTGGACATGGGGACGTTCCTGAAATGACGGGACAGGCCGACGCGAGTGCGTGCGGCCTGTCGGGATCAGTGACCGTTGGCGGTGCATTCGACCTGCCTTGGCGGCATTCGGGCCGAGGGCGGATCGCCGAGCGGGCTCCACATCGGCAAATCGTTGCGTCGGGCCATGTCGTCGATCCTTACCATGATGACGCGCGGCGCGTTGTCGTAGTACGTGCCCCAGTCGACATGCCGGTCACGCACCCGGCTCACGCACGCGCGGCCGAGATCGTCGTAGGCGATCTGCAACGACTGCACGATGTAACGCACGCGCTCGGTCGCCGTCATCAGCACGTACCGGTAGTGGTGCTGGGCCAGGGTGCGGAACACGCTCGCCATCAGGTAGCGCCCGGCGCCCTTCGGGCCGAACGACGAGAACTGCCCGAGCTCGATCAGCTCCGCACGCGACAGCCCATACAGGCTCGTCAGCGATTCGTCGAGGTAGTGCTCCGAGAACAGCCGCGCGCTATCGCCCCAGCTGAGCCCCAGGCATGCGTATCCGGGCAAGGTTCTCTCGCGGTCGGTCAGACACCAGAACTGGTCCGGGCGAGGCTCAGGACGCGCGCCGTGCGCCTGATAGTAGTGCTGCGAGACCGCGAGCTGAATCTCGCGATAGGCGTCCTGGCCCGGGTGAAAGGTCCGTACGATCTGCACGTTCGGCTCCCCGGTCAGTAAAGCGACGCCGCATGGTCACGCTCGATCAGCTGACGGCGCGGCCGCCCGGTGACCGTGTAGTAATCCGTGCGGAAGCGCTCGATGTCGGTCACGACCCGCACGCGCCGCACCCGCGCGAAATCCGCGAGCCGCGGTTCGAGCCGCGCCATCTCGTCGCGCACCGCCGCTTCGTCGTGCGTGGACAGCACGATCGCCGCCGGCTCTTCGCGCCCTTCGCCGAACACCACGATGTCGTCGATCAGCGCGCTTTCCTTGTAGACCGTCTCGACCCACTCCGGCGAGATGTTGCGCGCCGTCGACAGGATGATCACGTGCTTCTTGCGGCCGGTGATGTACAGGAAGCCATCGACGATCTCGGCGAGGTCGCCGGTATGCAGGTAGCCGTCGGTGAGCTCGCACGACGTATCGTCCGAGTTGTAGTAGCCCGCGCAGAGCGTCGGTGTGCGCACGCGCAGCTCGCCGTCGACGATCACCGGCTCGATGCCGTCGAGGAACGTCCCGGCGGAACCGATGCGGCGCTGCCCCGGATAGTTCAGCGAGATGATCGAGCTGTTCTCGCTGAGACCGTACGCTTCGTATACCTGCACGCCGCGCTTGTCCAACGATTCGAGCACGGTGGCCGGAATCTTCGCGCCGCCCGTGATGATGTGCGGATTGCGGCGGCCGAACAGTTGCGTCGTACCGGTCGACTCCAGCAAGGCATCGGCCTCCTCGAGCAGCTTCGGCGGCAGGTACAGGAAGTTCGGATCGACGCGGGCGATCAGGTCCAGGTATTCGCGCGCATTGCCGCTGCGTGCGCCGTACTCCGCGTAGTGCGCGGGCATCAGCGTCAGCGAGCCGCCGGACAGCACCGGCAGGAACACGCCGAGCACCTGTTCGATCAGCAGGCTCATCGGCACGATCGACAGGTAATCGAGCGGACCGGCCGGCACGCGCTTCAGCACGTTCGTCACGAGCAGGCCGACCGCCTCGTCGCGGATCTTCACGCCCTTCGGCTTCGACGTCGTACCGGACGTATGGATGATCCCGCAGATGCCCGGCTCGATCCGCTCCCCGGTGGGTGCGCCCGCTGCGGGCCATTCGTCGCGCTCGCTCGCGGCGTCGATGCACGAGATGCCCGGCAGGATCGAGCCGATGCGCGCGGCCGTTTGCGCATCCTGCGCGAAGATCGCGGTGGCCTTGTGCAACAGGCTGCCGATCTGCTCGTCGGAAAACTCGATCGGCACCGGCAGAAGCACCGCCTTCACGCGCAGGATCGCGAGCATCGTCGCCACCCACGTGTAGCTCGAGCGCGCGGCAATACCGAACACGAGACCGCTGCAATCGCCGTACACCTCCTCCAGCTTGCCGCCGATCCGCGCGACGTCGGTGCGCAGTTGGTCGAGCGAGTATTCGCGGCCGTCCATCTCCCGCACGACGATGCGGTTCGGCGCTTCGGCGAAATGACGTTCGATGAGTGCGCTGATCATGCGATGGCTCCCTTGCGATAGCTTTGCGCACCGAAGATGCGGCGGCCCGGGTCGGCGAGACGGCGGCGGCCGTGCATCACGCGGCTGTTGTCGATCACGACGACGTCGCCCTTGTTCCAGAACAGGTCGTACGTATAGCGGGCGGTCACGTCCTTGATTTCGTCCCACACCTCGAAATCGATGTCGGTACCGTCGGCCCACGTGATCAGCGGCGGCTCGTAGTTCACGCTCGGCCCGAGCAGCGAGTTGCAGAACGCGCGACGGCCGGAGAAGCAGCTGACGGTGATCGCATCGGTGACACGCTCGGACGACACGAGAAACTGGTCGAGACGGCGATAGTGCTGGCCGCGAACGCGCTGGTTGACGACCTCCAGGTGCGAGTCGTTCACCTCGTGCGCCGGCAGCTGGAGTTCGACGCTCAGGAAGCGCTGCACGTTCGGCCAGGGAATGCGGCGCGAATACTTGATCTGGCGTTGCTCGAACAGGCGACGCACGGCCGGCGTCAGTTCCTGCAGCACGCGCTGACCGTCGCAGATCGTCGTTTCGGAGCCGACGCGAGCCGGCTCGAGGCAGTAGAACCATTGCAGGTCGGGCGTGAACGGCAGGTTGCCGTTCTCACGGTGCAGGCCCATTTCCAGCTCGCCGGCATCGATTTCGGCGGTGTTCTCCGTCGAGGTCTTGCGCGCGGGATCGAACGTGACGCGCGCCGAATGCAGGCTGACGAAGCGGTTGAAATCGTCGAGCGTATCGGCGAAATTGCGAAAGATCAGGACACCCGAATGGGCGAGTTGCTCGTACAACTGATCGGTATCGACCAGGTCGATCGCCTTCTGACCGGCCTCGAGGCTTTCGATCAACTCGAAGCCGAAACGCGGTAACGGTTTGTGCTGAACCCTCGCAGCGACTACATCAACAACATCCATCATGGTTGCCTCTCAGTGTGGTTAGTTTTGTGTTCGAAGCACGGCCTCGTCGAACACTGACTAATCTACCGACACGGCGGGGCGCACCGTTTTAAAAATTAAATGGTGGATGTGAATTTTGTTCAGGTTCCTGAAAGGAAGCCCGGCTTTGCTTCCCCATTGGCAATAACCCGCACCGCTCGCCGGCCGGCGCGAACCGATTGCGGCTAGGCGCGAGGCAATTCCCCCGGCTCGAACGCGTTGGCGCTCGCGAGATCCTTGAAGAGGCTGCGCATGGTGCGGATGTCGGGGTTCTTCTCCATCGGCGTCGACCAGATCACGTCCAGCGTGAAGGTCGGGAAGCCGAGCGGCACTTCGCAGATCTGTACGTTCGCCGGAATCGACAGGTGCTGGATCAGGCGCCGCGGCAGCGTCAGCGCGACCGGCAGCCGCGCGACGATGTTCAGGCAGGCCTGATACGTGTTGGCGCGCGCGACGATACTGCGCGAGCGGCCGAGCTTTTCGAGCCAGCCGTCGATCATGTTGCGCTCGGATACCCACGGCGTGGGGAACACGTGCTCCATGTCGCAGAATTCGTCGAGCGAGACGCGCGTCGACGGTGCGAGCTTGCGCGAAGCGGTCAGACACACGAAGGTGTCGGAGAGCACCGACTCCCATTGCAGGTCGGGATGCAGCCGATGATAGCCGGGGCCGAAGCCGATCGCGAAATCGAGTTCGCCGGCCAGCAGCCGTTCTACCGGCAGCTCGCGGCCGAGGCGATCGACGATCAGCGAGGTTTCGCGGCCGCGCTTCATGAACGACTCGAGCACCCCCGGCAACAGCAGCAGCTCGAAGTACTCCGGCGCGCATACGCGCATCACACGGCGTGACGTGGCGGCCACCTGGTCGTCGTCCATGTCGGCGCAGTGGTTCACCGCGTCGATCACGTTTCGCAGATACGGCTCGATCGCCTCGGCCTTGGCCGTCGCGACGAGGCTGCCGCGATCGACGTCGAACAGTACGTCGTGAAAGCAATTGCGCAAGCGTTTCAGGCAATAGCTGACCGTCGGCTGGCTGATGCTCAGGACCTCGGCAGTGCGGCGCGCGCTTTTATGTTCGTACAGACACAGAAATACCATCACGTCCTGAAGATCGAGTTGGCGCAATACGTTACTGTTAAGCACGATATTTCCTTATCGTTATTGTTGTCGCCGGCCTCATTTGTTGCGGTCTTTATCTTAAACCCATCGAGGTTCGGTCTGTCACGCCTGCTCCCCTCGCGCCCACCCTGCGCCATCGGACGGGAGCGCTTCGCCCGGTAGCGCGAGAAGCGCACGCTTCAGGAGCGATGCAAGTGTCGTGCGGTCGTCCCGATCCAGCCCGCCGAGCAACAGATTCAGTGTGTCCACGTGTACATTCACCGCCCTGTCGATCAGTGCGAGCCCTTCGCGAGTCAATCGCACGGCCATTCCCCTGCCGTCCTGCGGATTCGGGATGCGCTCGACGAGGCCGGCCTGCTCGAGTCGCATCAGGCGGTTCGTGATCGCGCCCGACGAAATCATCAGCGAGCGGTACAGCTGCGTGGGCGACAGTTCGTACGGTGCGCCCGCCCGGCGAAGCGTGGCCAGAACGTCGAATTCGCCTTCCTTGAAGCCGAACGGCGACAACGCCTCGGTCCGCGCCTTCTCGCAATGCTTGGTCAGTCGCGCCAGACGCCCGAACACCTCCATCGACGCCACATCGAGTTCAGGCCGCTCGTCGCGCCATTGCGCGACGACGAGGTCAACGTGATCTTCGGTACCCGGAACCGTCATGAATATCCTCGCATTCGATGGGGGCTTGGTCGCTCAACTTGCAGCCAATATATCTCAATATTAAGATAGTTCAGAAGTACACGGGGGACAGCAGTGGAGCAGGCAGATGGCAAAACTATCATTCAGTGACCACGATCTTTATTATGCGGACGTCGGCAGCGGCCAACCGATCATATTGATTCACGATCTGGGTAGCTGCGGTCTCGCATGGGCACGGCAAATGCCGTTTCTGCGTCAAGCGGGTTATCGCGTCATCGTGCCGGATCTGCCGGGGCACGGTGCGTCGTCGTACCCGGATCGCACGCTTGACGTGAGGGAACTTGCCGGCAGCCTGCAGTTTCTGCTGGATTATCTTGGCCTCGAAAGTGCCGCCCTCGTCGGCATCTCGCTTGGTAGCGCGATCGCCTTGACGATCGCGCTCGATGCGCCCGCACGCGTCGGCAAGCTGGTCGTCTGCAATGGCTTCTCGAACCTGGTCGACGACGATTTCGTCCGGCGCTTCGAGTTCTGGAAATGCGGTTTCGCGCGCGACGATGGCGCAAGCCGCTGGTTCGAGGAAATGTGGCCGCTGATGGTGAGCGCCGAATTCGCTCAATCGGAAGCTGGCGAGATCGCGTATCAGATCGGCCATGCGCGCGCGGCAACCACCGATTCCGCGCAGCTTGCCCGCCTTTGCATCGGGATCGCGAACTACGACGTCAGAAGGCGACTGAATCTCGTACGCAGCGAAACGCTCGTGTTGCAAAGCGAAGACGGCAGCATTTTTCCGGCGACCGAAGGGCAACGGCTCGCTGCCATGATTCCGGGTGCCCGCTACGGAACGCTTCCCGGAGGCGGACATCATGCAAATCTCGACCGCGCCGGGGCGTTCAATTGGGCGGTATTGCGCTTTCTTGGCGGGTCAAATGCTGTGTAGGGTTTCGCACGAATCTCGTCTGGAGGCGTGAGGTGCGTGGGCCGTCATCAACGGCACCGCAGGCGACGAAGCCGGCTTCGCGCTCGGCTTCCTCGGCTACTGGCTGACCGCGTTTGTCTACGTCGAGCAATGGTGAGAACGTCGTTGTTGGCGGAAAGTGCGCAGCAACGCCGTCGCCCGGCCGGATTCGGCTCCGAACGCAAACGGTCGTAATCGTTCGTGTTCGCCCGTAGCGCCATTCATCGTCGTAGCACTCCGACCTAGAAGTCCGCCATCTCACGTCTGCACCAGGTCATCGCTCTACATCGGAAGCGGTCGATCTCTCGGCGATCCGTCGATGGTGCTGAACAGCGCTCGAAGCGCTGCATCATGGGTTCATGACGCATCGCGGCCATCGACATCGCACAACGCTTGTTCACTCCCGGCTCGAAGCACGGGAAACCGGCACGTCGGTGCTTTGAAGCGTCTCCGTGATGCGTACTTTATCGACATCCAGCCAGCATGAATTTGTGGAAGATGACAACGCATCTGCAAAAACTGCCAGAGTTTTGCTGATGCACGATGTCCTGTCGGCGGTCCATTGCCGAACCGCGCGCCGATTCGAGGCGGTCGTTCGGAGACGGCGCCATATACCGGACGATCCGATCGGGATCGACTTTCATCTGCTTCGCCTGCTCCCCGTCGAGCCATCGGCGGAAGCAAGGTCGTCGATGCTTGCGAAGCAAAATGTCACTTCCGACGTCGACACGGGGCATGCAGATTGCATGGACGAGCCTGACCGAGGCCCCACACGATGCACCTCGCACGCGCGAAAGCGCGGCAATGTGCATACTGGCGTGACTCGCTCCACCCGCCGCTTGCGGCCGTATCGCAACAGCATCACCACGAGGAGGCTCACGCATGACGACGCCGTTCGAACCGGGCGACCATGTCCGCTGGAATTCCGAAGCCGGTTACGTGACCGGCACGATCATTGCGGTGCACACGCAGGATTTCGACTACAAAGGCCATCGTCATCGCGCGTCGCCCGACGACCCCCAATACGAAATCAAAAGCGATCGCACCGACCACATCGCCGCGCATCGCGGCCGCGTGCTCGAACGCGTCGCCGGCAAGGAGCGCACGTGACGCTCCCGTTCTACACGATCGGCCATTCGAACCGCACGCTCGGCGAACTCGTCGCGATGCTGCGGGCCGTCGACATCACGCTGCTCGTCGATATCCGCAAGATGACGCGCTCGCGCACCAACCCGCAGTTCAACGAGGCAACGCTGCCCGACGCGCTGGCCGCCGCCGACATCGGCTACGAGCACATCGCCGAGCTCGGCGGGCTGCGCGGCAAGTCGCGCGACGTGCCCGACGCACTCAACGGCTTCTGGACGAACCGCAGCTTCCATCGGTATGCCGACTACGCGCTGTCGCCGGAATTCCGCGCCGGCCTCACGCGGCTGATCGCGCTCGGGGAGCAGCAGCGCTGCGCGCTCATGTGTTCGGAGGCCGTCTGGTGGCGCTGTCACCGGCGTATCGTGTCCGACTACCTGCTCGCGCGCGGCGAGACGGTGCTGCACATCATGGGCCTGAATCGTGTCGAGCCGGCGCGCATCACGGCCGGCGCGACGGTCCGCGACGACGGTGCGGTCGTCTATCCGGACGCCGACGGCGATACGCAGGAAGATGCCGCGCCGCAATCGAACGAATGACCGGGCGTCGGCGCTGCCCGCGCCGGCTGGTTGATGCGGTTGGGTGACGCGGTTGGTTGATGCGACGGGTTGACACGACCGGTTGACGCAGCCGGCCGATGCGCCGCCGCACGGCGGCCGCCCGTGCGCGTCTGAAACGGAGCGCACGCACCGCCTTTGCGCGGACGCGATCCTGCATTACCATCGGGCCACCTTCGCGCTCGCGCTCGCCGCCGGCGCGCCCTGCCACGCTACCCTTCCTGCGCACCGATGCTCGTCCTCATCATCCTCGCCGGCCTGTGGGCCGGTCTCCAGAACGCCCTCGCGGGCGGCGGTTCGTTCGTCACGCTACCGGCGCTGATCGTATCGGGGATGTCGCCGCTCGCGGCCAACATCACGTCGACGGTCGCGCTGTTTCCCGGCCAGGTCACGACCGGCTGGGCAAGCCGCAAGATGGTCCGCGGCGCAGGCACGCTGTCGTTTCGCGCGCTGTTCGTGATCAGCGTGATCGGCGGCGCGCTCGGCGGGCTGCTGCTGCTCAAAACGCCGTCGTCGATCTTCTCGCAGCTGGTGCCGTGGCTCGTGCTGTTCGCAACCGTCGTGTTCGCATGGGGCAGTTTCTTCCGCAAGCCGACCGAGGCCGCGCAGCATCTCGGCCCGATGGCGGCCGGGATCTCGCAGTTCCTGATCGCGATCTACGGCGGCTATTTCGGCGGCGGCATCGGCTTCCTGATGATGGCCGCGCTCACGATGGCCGGCCTGTCGCCGCGTCACGCGATGTCGACCAAGAACGCGCTCGCGGGCGTGATGAACGCGTCGGCGGTCCTGCTGTTCGTCACCTCGCCGCAACTGCACTGGGGCGCGGCGCTTGCGCTCGGCAGCGGCGCGATCGTCGGCGGCCTGCTCGGCGCATGGGCGCTGCATCGCGTGAACGAGCGCGTGCTGCGGATCGCCATCGTCTGTATCGGCGCGGCACTGACGGTCGGGCTGTTCGTCAGGCCGCTCTGACGCGCGCGCCGCGAGCGTCGTCGCTATGCGCCCGCGTCGATGCGCGGGCGAACTCGCCAGCCGCCGCGCGATCGTGCCCGCCGTCGGTCAATGCTGCCGCCGATGTTGAATGCGTCGGCCGGTAGGCCGGGCGATGCCTGCCGCTCGCGCGCCGGGCCGCGGCCATCGGCGTGACGCAGTCGCCGAGCCTGCGCACGCGCAACGTTCAACCGAACGGCCGCACGCCGATCAACGGGCCGTGCAGGAACAGCGCAAACACCGCCCATGCGACGACGCCGGCCGCGATCGCCGACACATCGCCCGACAGACGGCCCGCCGGATAACGGACGCGGTCGCGCCGATCGCGCGTGCGCGACACGATGAACAGGATGAGCGACCACACGAAGAATGCGCCGAACAACACGGCCGCCCGCAACGTGCCGTTGACGAGCAGATGCGCGACGGCCCACACCATCACGCCGGCGACCATCGGATGTCCGGCGAGCGTCTTGATCCGGTTGCGCGGCACGTACGACGCGGCGATCAGCACGAACGCGATCGCAGTCAACATGCCCGTCAGATGGCGCACGCCGACCGGCGAGACCCACAGCAGCGTCGCGCTGTCGCGGGCGATCCCGCAGCCGCGCACGACCAACACCAAGCCGATCAGCGACGCAACCGAATAGCCGGCCTTCCAGCCGCGCTCACCGACGCGCGCGATTGTCGCGGCGCGCCAGCGGCTGGCCACGATGCGGATCGAATGTACGCCGAGGAAGATCGCCAAACCGAGAATCAGCACGAGCATCGGTTGTCTCCATCTGCAACGATGAGTGGGGAATGCATTCAGCGCGGCGTTCGATGCGCCGTTCGCGGGGCGGGTGTCGCGGTGCGGGCCGCTCAGATGTCGCGTGCGGCTCGCGCCGATCATAAACGCCGCGACCGTCGTTGTGAAGCGCGGAGAAACAGCGCGCGGCATGCTTGAAGTTTCGTCTAGCGGATGCGAGCAACGTGCGGCGCGCGAATCGTCAGGGCGTATGCGTGCGGACGGCGCAGGGCACTGAGCATCGAGTAAGAGTCCTGAGCGTCGCGTGCCGAGCGCCGAGCGCAGCGAACATCGACCGCCGCGGGTCCAGTATCGACAAGCCCCGAACACTGAACAATCCGCAGTTGCCGTCACGCCGACCGACGCTACGCCTGCTTACGCTTCGACGCCGGTTTCGCTCCGGATTTCGTTTTCGCTTTCGACGCACGCTTCGAAGCCGATTCCGTCGCCCGCTTCGCGTCAGGTTTCGCGGACGGCTTGACACTGCGCCCACGCATCGACCGCGACTCCGCCTCACCCTCGTCCACCGGCTTCCGCCTCGCCTTCGCTTTGCGCTTGGGCGCCCCCGCAAGCAACGCCGCCCGATACGCGCCGCGACACCAGTCGAACAGCGCGCCCGCATCCTCGAGCACGTCGGCGGGCGTTTCGTAATAGCCTTCGAGCGCGACGGTACGCGTGCGCCCCGTATACGAAAACGGCCCCATCCCCGCCGCGACGAACGCCGGACGATTCAAGTCGTCGACGCGCAAGAACAGCGACCCGCGCGCGAGGAAGCCGAACATCACGCCGTCGAGCCGCATCGCCGCGCCGCCGAAGAATCGCGTCACCACGACGTTGCCGAGCATCGCGAGCCGATACGCGATCTCGTCGCCGTGCGCCTTGTCTGCCTGCCAGCTCATCGGCACGCTCCTTCTTGCCGGTGCATCACGCGGCGCCGACGCAGCGTTGCGTCCATGCGTCGAATTCGGCGGCGTCGAAGCCGAGCGCCGCCGCGCTGTCGCCGATCTGACGCCACGTCGGCCGATCGACCGGGATGCCGTGCGCGAGCCGCTCGGCGCGGCTCGCCTCCTCCGGCTCGCCGGGCATCTGCACCGGCGCGTCGCCGGAACGCGGCGACGCCTTCGCCCACGCGACGAACGCATCGGCCTCGCGCTGCGCATCGGCCGCATCGAACGCGTTCGGATCGATCAACACCGACAGCATGCCGTTGACGATCGCGCTGGTCTTCTGCAACGTGCCGTCGTAGGTCGTATGCCCGCCGACGAGTGCGCCGCCGAACACCTCGCACATCGCGGCGAGCGCATAACCCTTGTGCAGCCCGAACGGCAGCAGCGCGCCGAACGGTTGCTCGTGCATGACGGCCGGATCGTCGGTCGGCCGCCCGCGATGGTCGATCAGCGCGCCCGCCGGCACGCGCTTGCGCTGGTGGTACGCGACGCGCGTCTTGCCGTACGCGACCGCGCTGGTCGCGAAATCGAGCAGCAGCGGCGCGCGCCCGGCGCGCGGATACGCGGCGCAGAACGGATTGGTGCCGAACCGGGGATCGGCGCCGTGAAGCGGCGCGACCAGCAGATCGCCCGGCACGTTGACGAAATGGAACGAAGCGAGCCCCGATCGCGCGCATTGCTCGGCCCAGTGGCCGATGCGGCCGAGATGATGCACGTCGCGCAATCCGATCGCGCAGATGCCCATGCGCCGCGCGCGCTCGATGCCCTCGACCATTGCCTCGAACGCGATCACCTGCCCGAAGCCGCGGCCGCCGTCGATCGTCAGCACCGCGCCGCCGTCGCGCACGATCGCCGCATGCCGGTTCAACTGCAACTGCCCTTCGCGGCAGGATGCGACGTAGTTCGGGATCATCCCGATGCCGTGCGAATCGTGACCGGCGAGGTTCGCGCCGACCAGGTGCTCGGCAACCAGCCGCGCCTCGCGCGCGCTGCTGCCGGCCCGTTCCCACAGCGCGGCGACGAAGTCGTGCAGCGGTTCGGCGCGCATGCACAACGCATCGGTATCGGGTATCGGCGGCATAGTCATCGGCAGGACTCCAGGGGTTCAGACCGACGTCGGCGCGATCGGCCGACCATCGCGCTCAGCGAGCGGAAGCGATCACGTCCGCGACCGCCGCGGTCAGCTTCTTCGCATACGGCACGTGCAGGAACTCGTTCGGCCCGTGCGCGTTCGACTTCGGCCCCAGCACGCCGCACACCATGAACTGCGCCGACGGGAAGCCGGCCTGCAACACGTTCATCAGCGGGATCGTGCCGCCGAGGCCCATGTACCCGCACGCTGCGCCGAAGTGGCGGTGCGACGCGGCATCGAGCGACGACGCGAGCCACGGCGCGAGATCGGGCGCGCTCCAGCCGGTCGCGGCGCCCGCATCCGGCTTGAACGTGACGCGCGCGTTGTACGGCGGATCGAGTTCGAGCAGCGCCTTCAACTGCTGCACGGCCTGCGCGGCGTCGACGAGCGGCGGCAGGCGCAGCGACAGCTTGAACGCGGTGCGCGGCCGCAGCACGTTGCCCGCATCGGCGAGCGCCGGCAACCCGGACGCGCCGGTCACCGACAGCGACGGCCGCCACGTCGAATTCAGCAGCGCCTCGCGCGGGTCGGTCGTGGTCGGCAGCACCGGCTTGCCGTCCGCGCCGCAGGCCCACGGCAGGCCCTTCCATACCGCATCGCCGAGGATGGCCGCGGCCGCATCGGCTTCGCGCACGCGGCTGTCGGGAATCTCGCAATGGAACACGCGCGGCAGCAGGTTGCCGCTGCCGGCGTCCTCGAGGCGCTCGAACAGCTGCCGCATCACGCGGAAGCTCGACGGCGCGATGCCGCCGAACACGCCCGAATGAATGCCTTCGTCGAGCACCTCGACCTGCAGGTCGCCGGACACCAGCCCGCGCAACGACGTCGTGAGCCACATCTGGTCGTAGTTGCCGGCGCCGGAATCGAGGCACACGACGAGCGACACCTGGCCGAGCCGGTCGCGCAGCGCGTCGACGTACGGCAGCAGATCGTAGCTGCCCGACTCCTCGCACGTCTCGATCAGGCCGACGCAGCGCGGCCGTTCGACGCCCTGCTCGTCGAGCGCGCCGAGCGCCGCGAGGCTCGCGTAGATCGCATAGCCGTCGTCCGCGCCGCCGCGACCGTACAGCTTGCCGTTCTCGAACTTCGGCGTCCACGGGCCGAGGTCGGCGCGCCAGCCGTCGAATTCGGGCTGCTTGTCGAGGTGGCCGTACAGCAGGATCGTGTCCGTGCTGCCGGCGCGCGTCGCCGGCGTTTCGAAGAAGATCACGGGCGTGCGGCCCGGCAGCCGAACGATCTCGAGCTTCAGCCCTTTCACCGGCTGGCGTTCGGCCCACTGCGCGGCATCGGTCACGACGCGCTCCAGATAGCCGCGTTTCGCCCAGTCCGGGTCGAACGCGGGGCTCTTCGCGGGGATCGCGATGTAGTCGGTCAGGGCGTGGAGGATTTCATCGTTCCACTTGCGCTCGACGAAAGCGACGAGCTTGTCATGGTCGAGGACGGGGGTAGTGTCGACGGAGGTCATGGTGGGTGCCGGGATCGGGCTGACGAAGATTCGGATGATACGCCGACGGCCCGCCGCCCGGGTGCATTCACGGCGCGCTGGCTTTCAGTGCCCTTTCCGCCACGGCCGGCAAGCGATACCGTTCGGCAGAACGCGCCCCATCAACCAAAACGATTACGAGCCGCCGGATTATTTAGGCCGCGAATTGATTTAGCCATTTCGTCAAGGATATTTACCGGGCGCCGGTTGTTCCGCGCATCCAGCGAATGACCGAGAAAATCGGCGAAGCCTTTATCAGTAAAGGCCGAGCGCCCGACATACCGAAACGGCGCGTCGCTGCCCGCCTACTTTCAATGACATGAATCAATATTAAAGTCATTAAATTCCGGCGTTTACCATTACCAGAACGGGCCAAAGCGATAACATGGCGACGTTAATAAAACGGCGATCCATTTCGGAATCGTCCACCGGCGCCGGCCGCGCCACCTCAACCGCATCACGTCCGTTCAAGGAGCCTCGCATGTCCGATGCCAGCTCGTCCTCCTCCCGTTCCACCGCTGCGTCGGCAGCGTCCGACGCGCCGAAGATCGGCGTCGTTCCCGCCACGCTGATGGTGGCGGGCAACATGATGGGTTCCGGCGTCTTCATGCTGCCCGCGAACCTCGCCGCCACCGGCGGCATCGCGATCTTCGGCTGGTTGATCACCGTCGTCGGCGCCGTCTCGCTCGCGCTGGTGTTCGCGAAGCTCGCGGCGATCGACCCGGCCGCCGGCGGCCCCTACGCGTACGCCAGAAAATCGTTCGGCCCGTACATGGGCTATCAGACCAACCTGATCTACTGGCTCGCGAACGTGCTCGGCAACGTCGGCCTCGCGGTCGCGGGACTCGGCTACCTCACGCACTTCTTCCCGGTGATGAAGGACCCGCTGGTGTTCGCGCTCGCGCAGATCTTCGTGATCTGGCTGTTCACCTACGCGAACATCCTCGGGCCGAACGTGGTCGGCCGCGTGCAGTCGGTCACGACCGTCGTCGCGCTGGTGCCGATCCTCGGGATGGCCCTGTTCGGCTGGTTCTGGTTCAGCAAGGACGTCTATCTCGCGGGCTGGAACGTGTCGGGCACGAGCAGCATCGGCGCGATCGGCGCGACGCTGAACTTCACGCTGTGGGCGTTCATCGGCGTCGAGAGCGCGTCGGTGTCGGCCGGCGTGGTCGAGAATCCGTCGCGCAACGTGCCGATCGCGACCGTCGGCGGCGTGGTGCTCGCGGCCGTCTGCTACGTGCTCAGCTCGACCGTCATCATGGGGATGATTCCGAACAAGGCGCTGCTCGCCTCGAGCGCGCCGTTCGCCGACGCCGCGCGCCTCGCGCTCGGCGACACCGCCGCGAACGCGGTCGCGCTGTGCGCGGCGCTCGGCTGCCTCGGCTCGCTCGCGGGCTGGACGCTGCTGGTCGGACAGACCGCGAAGGCCGCGGCCGACGACGGCCTGTTCGCCAGCGTGTTCGCACGCGTGAACTCGAAGAACGTGCCGTCGGCCGGGCTCGCGATCGTCGCCGTGATCATGTCCGTGCAGGTGCTCGCGACGATGTCGCCGAGCGCAAGCCAGCAGTTCGGCAAGATCGCGTCGATCGCGGTGATCATGACGCTGCTGCCGTACATCTACTCGTGCATCGCGATCAAGGTGCTCGGCTACGGCAAGATGCCGCCGCACCAGTTCACGTTCTACACGATCGTCGGCCTGATCGGCGCGGTCTACTCGCTGTGGGCGATGGTCGGCTCCGACGGCCAGCAGACGCGCTGGTCGCTGATCTTCGTGATCGCGACGATCGTGTTCTACGAACTGTCGATCAACCGCCAGCGCGAAATCGAGGAAACCCACGTCCATCCGGGCGGCCGTTCGCCGCGCTGGGTGCGCTACTTCGCGCTCGGCGTCACCATCGTCGCGCTCGCCGCGACGTTCTGGATCTCCGTCGGCCAGCACGAGGCCGATATCCTTCACGCACGCTCGCCGGCCGCGGGCGTCGCGGCAACCCAGCACACGGGGGAATAACAGATGACCGCTTCCTTGACCCAACCGGCATTGCGCCGCCTCGGGATGAAGGCGCTGCTCGTGCAGCACGACATCGACGAGCGAACCGCGACCGGCCGCGCCGCCACCGCGCTCGCCGAAGAATTGCGCACGCGGCTCGTCGACGTCGTGATCGCGACCTCCGCCGACGACGCGTGCGCGGTGGTCGTCGCCGATCCGGCGATCCAGTGCCTGCTGCTCAACTGGGAGCTCGGCAACGATCCGGCCCACGCGCCCGCGCAGGCCGTGCTCGACGCGATGCGCGCGCGCAATGCGACGGTGCCGGTGTTCCTGCTCGCGAGCCGCGCGAGCGCGGCCGCGATTCCGGTCGACGCGATGCGCAAGGCCGACGACTTCATCTGGATGCTGGAGGACACCACCGCGTTCATCGGCGGGCGGATCGTCGCCGCGATCGAACGCTACCGCGAAACGGTGCTGCCGCCGATGTTCCGCGCGCTCGCGCAGTTCTCGCGCGTGTACGAATACTCGTGGCACACGCCGGGCCACACGGGCGGCACCGCGTTCCTGAAGTCGCCGGTCGGGCGCGCCTACTTCGAATTCTTCGGCGAAGCGCTGTTTCGCTCGGACCTGTCGATCTCGGTCGGCGAACTCGGCTCGCTGCTCGACCACTCCGGCCCGATCGGCGACAGCGAGCGCTATGCGGCGCGCGTGTTCGGCGCGCATCGCACGTATCACGTGACGAACGGCTCGTCGATGTCGAACCGCGTGATCCTGATGGCGAGCGTCACGCGCAATCAGGTCGCGCTGTGCGACCGCAACTGCCACAAATCGGCCGAGCACGCGATGACGATGTCCGGCGCGATTCCGACCTACCTGATCCCGTCGCGCAACCACTACGGCATCATCGGCCCGATCATGCCCGAGCGGCTCACGGCCGCGGCCGTGCGGCTCGCGATCGACGCGAACCCGCTGGTGCGCGGCCGCGACGGCATCAGCCCGACGCCCGTGCACGCGCTGATCACGAACTCGACCTACGACGGGCTGTGCTACAACGTCGCGCGCGTCGAGGAGCTGCTCGGCCAGAGCGTCGACCGCCTGCATTTCGACGAAGCCTGGTACGGCTATGCGCGCTTCAACCCGATCTACCGCGATCGTTATGCGATGCACGGCGATCCGGCGCAGCACGACGCGAGCAAGCCGACGGTGTTCGCGACGCAATCGACGCACAAGCTGCTCGCGGCGCTGTCGCAGGCGTCGTTCATCCATATCCGCGACGGCCGCAATCCGATCGAGCACGCGCGCTTCAACGAGGCGTACATGATGCACGCGTCGACGTCGCCGAACTACGCGATCATCGCGTCGAACGACGTGAGCGCGGCGATGATGGACGGCCCCGGCGGCGAAGCGCTGACGACCGACGCGATCCGCGAGGCCGTGTCGTTTCGCCGGATGCTGGCGCGCCTGCATGCGGAATACGACGAGAACGACGACTGGTTCTTCGACGGCTGGCAGCCGGACACGGTCGTCGACCGCAAGACCGGGCGACGCGTGCCGTTCCACGAAGCGGACGAGACGCTGCTCGCGACCGATCCGTCGTGCTGGGTGCTGCATCCGGGCGACACGTGGCACGGCTTCGGCGCGATCGAGGACGACTACTGCATGCTCGACCCGATCAAGGTGTCGATCGTCACGCCGGGCGTCGCGCCGCACGGCGGGCTGATGCCGGTCGGCATTCCCGCGTCGGTGGTGACGGCCTATCTTGACCGGCAAGGGATCGTCGTCGAAAAGACGACCGACTTCACGATCCTGTTCCTGTTCTCGCTCGGCGTGACGAAGGGCAAGTGGGGCACGCTCGTCAACACGCTGCTCGACTTCAAGCGCGACTACGATGCGAACGCGCCGCTCGAGCAAGCGCTGCCGGAGCTCGTCGCGCGCTATCCGGAGCGTTACGGCAAGCTGGGGCTGCGCGAGCTGTGCGATCTGATGTTCGCCGCGATGAGCGACCTGAAGACGACCGAGATGATGTCGCGCGGCTTCTCGACGCTGCCGCAGCCGGACTACAGCCCGGCCGAGGCGTACGAGCATCTGGTTCACAACGACATCGAGATGCTCGAGCTGTCGGAGATGGCCGGCCGCACCGTCGCGACCGGCGTCGTGCCCTATCCGCCCGGCATTCCGCTGCTGATGCCGGGCGAGAACGCAGGGCCGGCCGACGGTCCGCTGCTCGGTTACCTGAAAGCGCTCGAACAGTTCGACCGGCGCTTCCCGGGCTTCACGCACGATACGCACGGCGTCGAAGTGGACGACGGCGTGTACCGCATCGCGTGCATCAGGCAGGCGGGCCGCGATAGCGCCGCGCGCTGAGCGAAGGCGGTGAGCAGCGACCGGCGTCACGGCCGGTCGCTAACGGCCCCGGCCGGGGCCGGGGGTGCCGGCCCGCTACGCGGGCAACTTGGCGACCCACGCGGCAAGCTGCGCTTCGCCTTCGTCGTCGAGCTTGCCGCTGAGTTCTCCATACCACTGCACGATCGCGTCGGCCGGCTGCGTGGCCTTCAGGATCTCGAGGCTGTTCTCGAGGAACGCGCCGAAGAACGGAATCCCGCGCATGTAGAGGAACGTCGAATCGGTGATGCGCACATGGCCGTACACGTCGCGCAGCCACCCGAGATGCGGCAGCGCCTCGCGCGCATGACCGCTTTGCATCAATGCCGAAATGAAGTTCGTGCGCGCGGCGACGTCGGACTGTTCGTGCGTCTCATGATTGATCTCGGCCGCCTTCTGCATCCACGCCTCGCCGCGCTCCACTTCGTCGCACATCACCGACGTCGTCGCGAGCTGCACCGCGTTGTGCGCACTCGGCTCATGGCCGAACAATTCGAGCCAGTAAGGGAATGCCTCCGCGTAGCGCTGCAGCGCCGAATACGACAGCGCGCACAGACGCGCCGCGTCGGCCAGCCGTTGCGCATGCGGCGCGGCAGCCGCGATCGCCGCTTCGTGCCGGCCGGCCTGATATGCCGCCAGCGCCGCGGCCAGTTCGGGGGCGATGTCGGGGCCGCGCTGTTCGTCCGCGTCGGCGTCCGACGGCTGCGTGCGTTGCGTAGACGATGCGGGCGGCGTGAGCAAGGCGGCCTCGTCGCGCGGTTTCTTCCCGAACAGCTTTCCCAGCAGACCCATGTCGTTGTCCTTGTCGTTATGGTGAAGGAATGGCGGCGCCGCATCCACGGCCGCCGCACGGCGACCGCCATCTTACGCGTGCGACGCGGTGGCGGAAACGGGCAACGGGAAAAGCGAAAAGGCGACCGCCGCGTGCAGCCGTCCAGGAGCGCCGCGACGCGTCACGCGCGCGGCGGCCGCACGCCGCGATCCATGCCGCGCCGGTAAGCGGCCGGGCTCGTCGCCGCGACGCGCCGGAAATGCCGGCGCAACGATTCCTCCGAGCCGAAGCCCGCACGCGCGGCAACCTGCGCCAGCGACAGGGACGGCTGCGCTTCGAGCATGTCCTTCGCGACGTTCACGCGCTCGCGGATCAGCCACGCGAGTGGCGACATCCCGGTCGCGTCGGCGAACTGCCGCTGCAGCGTGCGCGGGCTCATCGCGGCATGCGCGGCCAGCGACGCGAGCGTGTGCGGCTCGGCCGCATGCGCGCGCATCCAGTCGATCAGCTTCGCGAGCCGGTCGCTGCCGCCCGGCGCGACGGGGCGCGGCACGAACTGCGCCTGCCCGCCGTCGCGATGCGGCGGCAGCACGAGCCGCTGCGCGACGCGGTTCGCGATCGCGCCGCCGTGATCGCGGCGCACCAGATGCAGCAGCATGTCGAGGCCGGCCGCCGAACCGGCCGACGTGACGATCTGCCCGGCATCGACGTACAGCGCGTCGGGGTTCACGCGCAGCGCCGGATAGCGCGCCTGCAGTCGCTCCGCGTAACGCCAGTGGGTCGTCACGGTGAGCCCGTCGAGCACGCCGGCCGCCGCCAGCACGAACACGCCCGAACAGATCGAACAGAGCCGCGCGCCACGGCGATGCGCGGCGCGCAGCTTCTTCAGCAGCGGTTCGGGCGGCCGTTCGTCCGGGTCGCGCCAGCCGGGAATCACGATGGTGTCCGCACGATCGAGCATCGCGAGCCGGTACGGCGCGGCGACCGTGATGCCGCCCGCGGCGCGCACCGGCCCGGGCTCGCTCGCACAGACCGCGAAGCGATACCAGTCGACGCCGAGTTCCGGCCGTTCGAGTGCGAACAATTCGACCACGCAGCCGAATTCAAAAGTGCAGAGCCGATCGTAGGCAAGCGCGACGACGAGATGATTGTGCATGGCGCGATGTTACCGGAACTTGTCGATCGCGCCACTGCCGGAAAACCGGCGCGCACGCGATACTGGCCTCGTTGCGGCGCATTCCGCGCCGCCTGCTCAGGAGCGCATTTCATGTCATATGTCACCGACGTCCCGGCCGCCGACAGCGCAAGCGCCGCCACGCATTTCGAAGCGTCGCTGCGGTTCGAAACCGATTGCTGGGACGTGCACGACGCGCTCACGTCCGGCGCAGCCGATTTCGTGCTGCTCGACGTTCGCGGTCCCGAACAATTCGCGGCCGGCCACGTGCCGGGCGCGCGCAACCTGCCGCACCGCAAGATCGTCGCGGGCAAGCTCGGCGACCATCCGGCCGACACGCTGTTCGTCGTCTACTGCGCGGGCCCGCACTGCAACGGCGCCGCGCGCGCGGCGATCCGGCTCGCGCGGCTCGGCCGCCCGGTGAAGCTGATGATCGGCGGGATCGCCGGCTGGCGCGACGAGGGTTTCGCGCTGAGCAACGATGCGCAAATGGAAACCGGTGCCATGCACTGATCGTCGCTAAAAACGCAACAATCAATTGCCGAAGGAAGGCCTGCACACGAACGGAAAAAGCGCGACAATCGGTCTCATTGCAGTCTGGACGGAGTAGCAACATGCCACACGCAGTCCTGATTCAGGTAGCCGGTTCGATCGCAGCGATCGCGCTCTATTTCCTGCCGGCCGTCATCGCCGACCGGCGCGGGCGGCACGACAAGCTGACGATCGCGATGTTCAACGCACTGTTCGGATGGACCGGCATCGGCTGGCTGATGACGCTCTACTGGGCGTGCCAGCCGAACCCGCGGGCCGACGTCGCGCAAACGATCCTCGCGAAGCGCCGCGGCATCAGCATGCGGACCTTCTCGACCGGCCTCGTCGAGCGCGTGCAGCGCCGTATCGCCGCCCAGGAGCAATGGGCCGAAAAGCAGGGCTGCCGCTGAACCGCCTGTTCACGCCTGGCTCGCGATGCCGAAGTTCGGCATCCTGATGTTGGTCGACGCGCGGTAGTCCCACACGAGCCCGCTGGGCAGCTCGCCGCTGCTCGCATGTAACCACACGTCGAACGCCCCCGTCGTCACCGCCCGCGCGATGCGCTCGCCCGGGCAGCCATGCGGCCCCGTACCGAAGCCGAAAGTCGGCGCAGGCGCGCGGCCGGGCAGCAGGCGATGCGGCTCGCGATGCACGGCCGGATCGCGGTTCGCCGCGGCGAGCACGACGAGGATCGCCGCGCCGGCATCGACGCTCACGCCTTCGATCGTCGTATGCGACGCGACGAAGCGGCGTGTGTTCTGCACCGGGGAATCGAAGCGCCCCACTTCCGCGACGAATGCGTCGAGCGCAGCGGCATCCGGAATCGCCCGCCCGCCGTCGGCGCTCGCGCGCGCCGACTCTTCCCATGCGATCAGCACGTTGCCGAGCCACGCGGCGCTCGCCTCGCATGTCTGCGACAGCAATCCGACCAGATTCGCGACCAGCGCGCCGCCGGCCTGCCAGCCCGCGGCGCGCGCCGCATCCTGAACCGCCGCGACGAGCGACCCGTCCCGGGCGCGCGTGCGTGCGACCCGCTCCGTCATCCGTTCGAGCAAGCGCCGCGCAGCATCGCTTGCACGCGCCAGCGTCGCGTCGTCCGACAGCGGCGACAGCGGCGACAGCGCGGCGACGAACGCGACGACGAGCGCAGCGATGTCGTCGAGCTGTGCTTCATCGAAGCCGAGCAGATCGGCGACCGCGCAGACGGGCACCGTCAGGCACCATGCGTTCAATGCCTCGGCGTCGAGCGGCGCGCGCAGGCGGCGGCCGGCGAGCGACGCGGTCCGCTCGCGCAACGCGTGCGCGTCGATCGATGCGAATGCCGCGCGCAGCGCCTGTTTCGGCACGTCGTGGCGCAACGCGCCGTCGTTCATGCGGATCAGGTCGCCGAACAGCGCGCCGGCGGTGGTGCCGCGCAACGCGGGCGGCACCGGCGCATCGAGCGGCCTGACGCGGCAGGCCGGATGGCCGAGCACCGCCGCCACGCTGGCCGCGCGGCTCGCGACCCACAGGCCGAGCGTCGCGTCGAACGCGAGCGGCGGCCCGTCGACGAGCGTCGCGTAGTAGGGATAGGGATCGCGGTGCGTAACCGCGGCAATCGGATCGGTCGGGTTCATGCGAGCAGTATCGGCGCGCAGGCCGGCAGCATGTTTCGGGTCGACGTGAAATGTCGATGTGCGGGTGTGTGGGGGCTTCGAGGGCGCGCGGGCCGCGGGCCGCGGGCCGCGGGCCGCAGTGGCGCGGTGGCGCGTGGGCGCAGGGGCCGCGGCGGCGCGTGTGGGCGGGATAGGCCCGACAACCGCAATGCCGCTGTGAACCCGCCAGCACAATAGGCGCAGCGGCCGTACCGAACCGGCGCCCCGCTCCTGCGTCAGGCCGCCGAACGAAAGCGAAACGTTTGCATGCGCACGCGCGCGCGGCCGGCCGAAATCGCGCGCGGTTCGGGCGCGACCGTCTCGTGGTGAAACATTTCCTGCCGGAAGTGGCCGCCGTCGTCGAACCACTGGCAGATCAGCCAGTCGGCGTCGTCGAACACGACGGGGCCCGCGTAAATCACGGTCATGCGCGGGCCGCCGGTTTTCAGCGTCACGACATCGCCGACGCGAAAGCGGCTGCGGTGATTTTCTCGGATTGTCATCGCTCTCTCGATTTTTATATATTCATTATTTCCGGCGCCCCGCCGGCCGATCATTCGGATATGCCGCAGATTAACAATCCGAAAAATAACCGGCAACTCCCGAAAACCGAAAAAATACCGGTCTTAAAATCGGGACAATACGTAAATCGGGTACGCCGGGCGCATGATTGGCGCCAATGCCGGCGCGGCTTGCGCGCCGACTCCCGCCAATCGGCCGGAATTCGCAGAGTAAACGATGTAATTGCCGCAGTCACCGAAGATTAAATCGACTGCGGCTTCGTTTGATAACGGTCAACCGGTATCCATCTGGAAAACGTTACCCCGATTTAGCCACGATCATTCTGCGAAACGGACCGGCGAATTGTCCCGCGCGGCGAACCAGCGATCGAGATCGCTGCCCGGCACCGCCTCTTGCGCGAAGGTAAACGTGCCGTCGCGCGCCATTTCCGTCGCCGCCCTCAGAAATGCGCCCAGCGCGGTCCGCGCGAGCGCGCCGCCGACGCTCACGCGCTTCACGCCGAGCGCGGCGAGTTCGTCCATGCTCAGCACGCCGCCCCGCAGCCCCATCACGACATTGACCGGCGCGCCGACGGCGCGGGTGACGGCCGCGATGTCGTCGCGATCGGTCAGGCCCGGCGCATACATCACGTCGGCGCCCGCATCGCGATAGGCGGTCAACCGCGCGATCGTGTCGGCGAGATCGCGGCGTCCGTGCAGATAGTTCTCGCAACGCGCGGTCAGCATGAACGGAAACGGCAGCTCGCGCGCCGCGGCAACGGCCGCCGCGATGCGCTCGACCGCGAGGTCGTGCGGATAGATCGGCGCGTCGGCGCGTCCGGTCGCATCCTCGATCGAGCCGCCCACCGCGCCGGCCGCGGCTGCCAGCCGGATCGTGTCGGCCACCGTGTCGGGCGCATCGCCGAAGCCGTTCTCGAGATCGGCGCTGACCGGCAGACCGCCTGCGGCGACGATCTCCGCGATGTGCGCGAGCATTTCGTCACGGCCGATCGCGTTGTCCGGCCGGCCGCACGAATAGGCGAAACCGGCGCTGGTGGTGGCGAGCGCGTCGAAGCCGGCCATCGCGAGCAGCCGCGCGGAGCCGGCATCCCACGGGTTCGGGATGATGAACGCGCCGGGGCGCGTATGCAGCGCACGAAACGCTTGCGCGTGGCGCAATTGCAGAACGGAATCGGACATCGTCGTCTCCTCGGAACGGAGACGCCAGCATACGCGCGCACGGCGCGGGCACGGTTCGGCGTGCGCTGAAATATCGATGCGGACGAGACCGGCACGGGAGCCGCGCCGTTTGATCGCGACCATGCGCGTGCGAGCGCCGGGCCGTCTGCCGCCGTGTTAGACCCGCGTCAGGCCGTCGGCGGCGCAAGCGTCCCGCAGCCGCGCGCGCGGCTACACGACGTACGCGCCCTTCGCATGCAACTCGGCTTCGGTGCGCTCGAGCGCCGCGACCGCACCGCTGCCTTCCAGCGCGAGCAGCTGCGCGACCAGCGCTTCGGCCATCGCATGCGCGGCCACCAGCGACGGAAAGAACGACGGGCTGTCGTGCGTGAAGATCAGTTGCGCATCGGCATGCAGCGCGATCGGCGCGACCGCGCTGTCGGTGATCGCGACGATCTTGCTGCCCTGCGCTTTCGCGGCCTGCGCCACGCGCGTCGCTTCGGTCGAATACGGCGCGAAGCTGACGATCACGGTCACGCTGTGTTTCGCGATCGTGCGCAGCTCCATCTCGAGCGAACCGGCGACGCCGTTGAGCAGCGACACGGTCGGCCGGAACAGCCGGTAGCCGTACACGAAACCGAACGCCACCGGATAGCACGACCGGAAGCCCGCGACGTGCACGTGCGCTGCCTTGCGGATCAGCTTCGCGGCGTCGGCGAGCGCGTGCTCGTTCTGTGCGGCGGTCGCCGACAGATTGTGCTGCTGGGCCGCGAGCAGGTCGTGCGCGAGCGACGCCTTCGCGTCGGGCCGCACGAGCGAGCGCGCGCGCTGCGTGAGCGGCTCGGGGCGCGTGCGCACGCGCGCGACGCACAGATCGCGCAGCTCGTTCCAGCCGGGAAAACCGAATTGCTGCGCGAGGCGCACGAGCGACGCCGGCTGAACCTGCGCGTGCTGCGCGACCTTGCGCATCGACGACGTGGCGACCTCGTCGGGATGATCGAGCAGAAATGCAGCACCCGCCTGGAATTGCGGGCTCAGTTCGGAAAATTGCGCCCGAATCCGGGACGCGAGTTCATCGAAATTGGCAGCCATCTTGGTGAGAACGGGAACCGGTCGCCCATGGTATCACCGGCCCCGCGCGCACCGTTCAGCGCAGCACGTCCACGCGATCGACGTCGACCTTCACGCTGCCGGACCACTTGCGCTCGAACTCGCCGGTCAGCTTCACGTCGCTCTGCTCGCTGACGGGCTGCCCCGCCGCCCACAGCTTCCGGTCGATCTCGACGCGGATCGTGCCGGTCGCATCGGCGAACTCGTAGTCGTCGCCGCCGACGTGCCGGACGATCCGTCCGTGCAACTGCACCGGCTGGTCGTCCTTGCCGGTGGCGAGCAGGTCCTTCACGGTCGTGGCGGCGGCCGCCGACGGCCCCGTGTATTGCGCGTGCGCGCCGGCCGACAGCGTGGCGAGCGCGACGGCCAGGATGCTGAACAGTTTCTTCATGATGTCGTTTCCTCTTCTTCGATGGTGCGCCGCGCCCGGATCGAGCGCGACGGCCAGAGCTTACGAAGCGTAAGATTAAGCGCACCTGAAGGCGCGAACCGCGCGACGCGGTCGTGGCGCCGGGCGCCGGCACTTAAGCACGACCTAAGATACGGGCGCTTATCATGGACACCCCGGGCGCATCGCGCCCTGCTGAAGAGATACCAATCCATGCGCGTACTGCTCGTCGAGGACGATCCGCTGATCGGCAGCGGGCTCGAACAGGGCCTCAGACAGGAAGGCTTCGCGGTCGACTGGGTGAAGGACGGCGACGCCGCGTCGCTCGCGCTGCGCTCGACCGGCTACGGGCTGCTGCTGCTCGACCTCGGGCTGCCGAACCGCGACGGTCTGTCGGTGCTCGCGGCACTGCGCCGCCGCGACGAAACGCTGCCCGCGATCATCATCACCGCGCGCGACGGCGTGCCGGACCGCATCGCCGGCCTCGACAGCGGCGCCGACGACTACCTCGTCAAGCCGTTCGTGCTCGAGGAGCTGCTCGCGCGCATTCGCGCGGTCACGCGGCGTCACGCCGGGCGCGCGCAGACGACGCTCGCGATCGGCCCGCTGCGGCTCGATCCGATCAAGCATCTGGTGTGGCTCAACGACGACGAAGTCACGCTGTCGCCGAAGGAGTTCGTGCTGCTGCACGAACTGATGCGCGACCCCGGCGCGGTGATTTCGCGCGAACAATTCGAGGAACGGCTGTACAGCTGGGGCGAAGAGATCGAGAGCAACGCGGTGCAGGTTCACATCCACAACCTGCGCAAGAAGCTCGGTCACGACATGATCCGCACGGTGCGCGGCGTCGGCTACCGGATCGGTGACGGCGCATGAGCGGCCTGCAACAGGCGATCGCGCGCTGGCGCAGCGCGTCGCTGCGGCGGCGCCTGCTGATGTGGTTGCTGCCCGCCGCCTGCGCGATCGGGCTGGTCGCGAGCGCGGGTACCTACTGGGGCGCGCTGCGCGAACTCGACGACCTGCTCGACGATCAGATGCGCAGCATGTCGAAGCAGATCGTCGTCGGCCCGAACGGCGAGCTGTCGTTCCGCGATCGCGGCAGCGACAAGCACGGCTTCAAGCGCGACGATCCCGACGCCGTACTGCTGCAGGTATGGCGCGACGGCACGCTCGTCTATTCGACCGATCGCGAATCGGCGCTGCCGCCGCCGACGCGGTCGGGCATCGCGAGCGTCGACGTCGACGGCCAGCCGTGGCGCACCTACGTGACCGAACGCGCCGGCACCACGATCCGGCTCGCACAGGCGCGCCACGCGCGCTGGGAAGCGATCGCGGGCATCGCCGTGCATCTGCTGTGGCCGGTGTTCTCGATGCTGCCGGTGCTCGCGATCGGGCTGTGGTTCGGCATCGGCGCGGGGCTGCGGCCGCTGCGCACGATCGCGTCCGGTCTGAAGCGCAGGAATGCCAACAACCTCGAACCGGTCGACGTCGCGTCGATGCCGAACGAGGTTCGCCCGCTCGCCGAAGCGATCAACGACCTGCTCGCGCGGCTCGAGCGCGCCTTCACGCTGCAGCGGCACTTCATCGCCGACGCCGCGCACGAGCTGCGCACGCCGATCATGGGATTGTCGATACAGTCGGAATTGTTGCGGCGCGCGTCGACGGCCGACGAACGCGAGCAGATCCTCGCGCAGATCCATGCGGGCACGACGCGTCTCGGCCATCTCGCCGAGCAGTTGCTGACGCTCGCGCGCCTCGAGCCGGACGCGCCGGCGGCCGCAGCGGCCGCCGCGCGCGTCGATCTCGCGGTGCTGTGCCGCTCGGTCGTCGCGGAGCGCGCGCGGGTCGCCGATGCGCATCGCATCGACCTCGGCGCGATCGTGGCGTCGCCGGTGATGGCCGCCGGCAATCCCGACACGCTGCGCGTGCTGCTAAACAACCTGGTCGACAACGCGATCCGCTATGCGGGCGAAGGTGCGCGCGTCGACGTGTCGGCACGCGTCGAAGGCGCGACGCCCGTGCTCGAAGTCGCCGACAACGGCCCCGGCATCCCCGAGGCGGAGCGCAACGACGTGTGGGAACGCTTCTATCGCGGCGCGGGCGCGCAGGCCGTCACGTCGTCCGGCAGCGGGCTGGGGCTGTCGATCGTCAAGCGGATCGCCGAACAGCATCGCGCGACCGTCGCGCTCGGCACGACCGAGGGCGGACGCGGGCTGACCGTGACGGTGCGCTTCCCGGCCGCGGCATGACGAGGCAAGACGAGTCCTGACGCGGGCCGGTCGCGCGGCTTGTCCACAGATTGTGTTGGCAAGCTTGTGGACAACCAGCCGCCAACGACAGCAAGCCATTGATCCGAAAAGATTTGATCGGTGTGCGCAGCAAACGCGCCGTCGCGCATGGCTATCGCATGTGATACGCAGCAAAGCGACGTCGCCGCGGACACCGCTGGTAGCCTCGACATCGCGAACCGTGCGGCTCGGCGATACCGAATTCATTGAAGCGGCAGTTCATGCCGACCCAGCTTCGTCACGCACTCGCCAGCAGTCCGACGTATTTCAACGATGCGATCGAATGGTCGACCGTGACGTTTCGATCAGCCGCCATCGCGAAACAACAGCTGCCGTCGTTCCGGAAAGTCGCGCCGACGGGCATTTGCACGCCGTGAACCGCCGCGCAGCGGGACACCGCGCCACACGATCGCCACATGCACTTCTCCACAGAAAATGTTGGCAAGCTTGTGGATATCCTGCGCACCGCGACGCTAAGCCCTTGATCCGACAGACTTTGGCACGTGTGATGCAGACGCTGCGCCAGCCGGGCCGCGTTATGCACGGCTTCGCCGCAGTTCGCATCACGATGCCACGCGGCCAGACCCGCGCTGCACGACGTGCGCATCGCGGCACTTACACACAGATTGTGTTGGCAAGCTTGTGGATATCCTGCGCAAGCGTTCGCTAAGCCATTGATCGGCCGGCGATTCGCGCGCCATGTCAACGTTTCGGCACGGCCGTCGCGCCGCACCGGCGACCCCCGTGCGTCCCTTGACGGCCGCACACGCGACGCGTCACGATCACACGACGCCGCGCACGTCACGCGTCGGCGCCACGGGCCGGCCGCTCCGCCCGCATTCGACAACGACACATCACTCCGAGGAAGGCCATGGAACATTTCAACGCAGGGCAAATGCTGGTCGCGCTCGTGCTCGTCGCGATCGTCGTCTATCCGTACGTGCGCATCGTGCGGCGCACGGGCCACTCGGGCTGGTGGATCCTGACGATGTTCGTGCCGGTGCTGAACTTCATCATGTTGTGGGTCTTCGCGTTCGCACGCTGGCCCGCCACCGACGATCGGCAACGCTAGGGCCTGCTCACGCTTATAACGGGCTTGCGAACCGGCCTGCGCATCGGATGAGCCGGCCGGCCCGCTTGTCCACAGATTATGTTGGCAAGCATGTGGACAGCGTGCGCATACCGGCACCAAGCGCTTGATCCGAAAGACTTTCTGCGCGGTGCTCCAAATGCGGCACGCGGCGCGCAACGCCGCCTCCCGCTTGTCCACAGATTGTGTTGGCAAGCATGTGGATAGCCTGCGCACACCGCAACCAAGCGCTTGATCCGAAAGACTTTGTTCCCATCGCTTCGAATCGGGCAGCGCCCGCCGCCGCGGCCGCGTTGCGGCAAGCGCGGCGGCCGGCCGGCTTTTCCACATATTTTGTTGGCAAGGATGTGGATATCCTGAGCATGCGCGACGTAAGTCGTTGATCGCACAACGTTTGGCTGCCGCGGTCACGACTGCGGCAGCGCCTGCCTCGATCGCCGCGCCCCGCCCGTCACGCGAATGTCGCGACCGCGATCCGCGCCGCCGCGGCGATCACGTTCTCCTTCGCCTTCGCATCGGCGCGTGCCTGCGTGTAGTACACGGTCAGCACGATCGGCGCGCGCGACGGCAGCCACACGACACCCGCGTCGTTCGTCGTTCCGTAGTCGCCGGTGCCGGTCTTGTCGGCGACCTGCGAACCGGCCGGCACGCCCGCGCGAATCCGCTTGTCGCCGACCTTGTTGCCGCGCATCCATGTCACCAGTTGCGCACGCTGCGCGGGCGGCAACGCGTCGCCGAGCGTGAGCGCGCGGATGCTCGCGGCCATCGCCGCGGGCGTCGTCGTGTCGCGCAGGTCGCCCGGCAGCGCCGTATTCAGCTCGGTTTCCCAGCGATCGAGACGGAACGTGTCGTCGCCGATCGAGCGTGCATACGCGGTCACGGCCGCCGGCCCGCCGATCAGCTTCATCGCCAGGTTCGCGGCCGTATTGTCGCTGTACTGGATCGCCGCCTCGCACAGCTGCGCCACCGTCATCCCGGTGTCGACATGCCGGCCCGACACGGGCGAGGAGTTGACGAGATCGGCCTGCGCATACGTCACGCGCTGCTGCAGCAAACCGGGATGCTCGACGCTCCGCGCGAGCACCGCCGCGCCGAGCATCGCCTTGAACGTACTGCAGAACGGAAAGCGCTCGTCAGCGCGATGCTGCGCGCGCCGGCCGCTCGCGGTATCGATCGCGCATACGCCGAGGCGGCCGCCCGCCGCCCGCTCGAGCGCGGCGAACGTCGCGGCGGACGCGATGTCGGGTGCGGCGGCCGACGGCGCCGCGCACGCGCCGACGGTCACGACGAGCGGCGCCGATGCCGCGGCCAGCAACAAGGTTCGACGTTGCGATGAGTAGGTCATGTCATGTCTCTCGTGGTGGAATGGATGCAGAACGGCCGGCCGGCGAGACAGCACTATCGTGACTTTACGTTTGTCCGACAAGCAATGATAATTGGGCGCTGACAAAAGAATTTCTTATGACAAAGCTCCGTCCTCGTCTCCCATTGAACGCGTTGCGCGCCTTCGAATCGTCCGCGCGCCACCTGAATTTCACGCGCGCCGGCCTCGAGCTGAGCGTCACGCAGGCAGCCGTGAGCCAGCAGGTGCGTTCGCTGGAGGAGCGGCTCGGCTGTGCGCTGTTCACGCGCCTGCCGCGCGGCCTGGGCCTCACCGACGAAGGGCGCGCGCTGCTGCCGGTGCTCAGCGACGCCTTCAGCCGGATCGAAACCGTGCTCAATCAGTTCGACGGCGGGCGCTTCCACGAGGTGCTGACGCTCGGTGCCGTCGGCACCTTTGCCATAGGCTGGCTAATGCCACGCCTGAAGCGGTTCGGCGAGACGCACCCGTTCGTCGAGCTGCGACTGCGCACCAACAACAACGTCGTCGATCTCGCCGGCGAAGGCCTCGATTTCGCGATCCGCTTCGGCGAAGGCAACTGGCCCGCGACGCGCAACGAGCGTCTGCTCGACGCGCCGCTCAGCGCGCTGTGCGCGCCGGACATCGCGCGGCGTCTGTCGCGGCCGGCCGATCTCACGAACGAAACGCTGCTGCGCTCGTACCGCACCGACGAATGGCTGGGCTGGTTCGACGCCGCGCAGGTCGAGCCGTGGACGGTCAACGGGCCGGTATTCGATTCATCGCGACTGATGGTCGAGGCCGCGATGCAGGGCGCGGGCATCGCGCTCGCGCCGGCTTGCATGTTCGCGCGCGAGTTGCAGCTCGGCATGCTGGCGCGGCCACTCGACATCGACGTGCGCGGCGGCGCCTATTGGCTCACGTCGCTGAAGTCGAAGCCGCTGACGCCCGCGATGCAGTTGTTTCGCGACTGGATCGTCGCGGAAGCGGCCGACGCCCCGCCGCACGAATGAGGCACGCGTGTTTGTCCACAGAAAATGTTGGCAAGGATGTGGATATCCTGGGTACCCGGCGCGTAACCCGTTGATCTGGCACGAATTCCAGGTGCCACGTGCGCATCGCGCATTGGCCGCCACAGGATCGAGGCGAACGCGGCCGATTCCGAACTATGAGGAATCTATCGCGTGACACTTATCCACAGATTTTGTTGGCAAACCTGTGGATATTCCGCCAAAGTGCCGCGCAAGCCACTGATGCAAAAGGGAATTTGGTAGATCGCGCGCCGCAGGTCAACGATGCGACATCGATTGGCACCTGTGCGTCACCTGTGCGGTGCCCGTTTCACGACCGTCCGACAAGTGTCCGATCGTGAGCCGGTTCTCCACAGATTTTGTTGGCAAGCGTGTGGATATCCTGCGCACCGCGCCGCTAACTCATTGAGCGCACGGGAATTTGTATGCACGGCGCTGGATCGGGCAGCGCCGGCGCGGGCAGCAACGCACGCGCCGGCACCGTCCGCGTCAATGCCGGTCGAGACCGCTGCGCAGCTCGCTCGCCTTGTCGCGCAGCGCCTCGTAGCCCGAGCGCGCATGTTCGGGCAGATCGGGGTCGCCGATCAGCGCACCGAGCGTCTCGATCAGGCTGAACAGAATGCCTTTCGCCGCGCCCGCCGCAATGCTCTGCGATTCGATCGACTTGTGCAGATGGTCGACTGCTGCTTCGAGATTTTCTAGCTTGTGCTCGTCCCGATCGTCGGGCCGGTTGTCCGTGGTCATCTTGGATGCCTCCGCCATAGTTAAAGGGTCATGTCGGGATTCTATGCCGCGGCGCGCGTATGTGGCACGACCTGGCTCAACGACGCGCCGCCCGGCCGCTACAGCACCGCGACCACCTTCACGCGCCCGGACCGCTCGGCCGCCGCGACCACCTGCCCGTCGACGCGGCGGAACATCAGCGAGACCGTCTCGTCGCCGACGCGCAGTTCGTCGATGCGCAGCCAGTCCACCCCTTCCGGCAGCGCCGGGCGCTCGACGCGCACCTCGAGACGCGACGCGTCGACGCTCACGCCGAGGCACGCCTGCAGCATCATGAACGGCGCGCCCGCCGCCCACGCCTGCGGCAGACACGCGACCGGATAGGCCGTCGGCGGCTCGCCGCGCCGGCGCGGGAAGCCGCAGAACAGCTCGGGCAGCCGCATCTCGAAGCTGACCGCTGCTTCGAACAACGCACGCAGCAGGCTCACCGCGGCCGCCTTGTCGCCATAGCGCGCGAGCCCGCGTGCGATCAGCGCATTGTCATGCGGCCACACGGAGCCGTTGTGATAGGCCATCGGATTGAAGCGCGGCTGCCCGGCCGCGAGCGTGCGGATGCCCCAGCCGGTCTGGAACAGCGTCGAGCCGAGCACGCCGGCCACGGCCGCCCCGCGCTCGGCATCGGGCAAGCCGAACGCGAGCAGATGGCCCGCGTTCGACGCCAGCACGCGACACAGCTCGCCGTGCCCGTCGAGCGCGATCCCGTAGAAGTCGCCGTCCGGCATCCAGAACAGCGCTTCGACCTGCTCGCGCAGCGTCTTCGCGCGCAACGCGTAGCGCGCCGCATCGGCCGCATGACCGCGCCGATGCGAACACGTCGCCATCGCGTCGAGCGCCGCGCACGCATACGCCTGCACTTCGACGAGCGCGATCGGCCCGTCCGGGAAGCGGCCGTCCGCGTGGAACACCGAGTCGTGGCTGTCCTTCCAGCCCTGGTTCGCGAGGCCGCGCTCCGACGTGCGCTGATAATCGAGCAAGCCGTAGGGATTGCGGTCGCACTTGTCGATCACCCACTGCGCGGCGCGCTCGAGCGCGGGCCACAGCTCGTCGATCAGCGCATCGTCGCCGGTATGTTCGACGTAGGCGCCCGCGAGCACGATGAACAGCGGAGTCGTGTCGACGCCGCCGTAGTACAGCGCGAACGGCACCTCGCCGGTGGCCGCCATCTCGCTGCGGCGGAACTCGTGCATGATCTTGCCCGGCTCCGCGTCGCGAAACGCCGACGTCTCGCGCGCCTGATGCTCCGCGAGAAAGCGCAGCACGCCGCGCGCCAGCGACGGCTGCAGCCACAGCATCTGCAACGACGTGATGACCGCGTCGCGGCCGAACGGCGTCGAGAACCACGGAATGCCCGCATACGGGTACGGCCCGGTGTCGAGCTGTGTCGTGAGCAGGCCGAGATCCGCGAGCGAGCGGTCGAGCCACGCGTCGAACAGCGGGTTGCCGGTGTTCACGCGCGCCATCGATTCGCGTCGCGAACGCATCTCGCGGTGCACGCCGACGAGCGCGGTGCGCAGCGCGACGCGCCCGCAGCCGGGGCCTTCGCCGTCGTGCGCGGGGCCGAGCGTCGCGTCGACGGTCAGATAGATCGACAGGCACGCCTGGGCGGCGATCGTCAGCGTGTAGTCGGCACGGTCGACCGACAGCGCGTCGGGCGCCGGCGAGAAATGCACGGTGACGTTGCGCTCGACGCCGTCGAGGCCGTCGTAGCGCAGCCGCACCGCGCCGTCGGCGACGCGCGGCGCGGCGACCGTGCCGCGCTTCGGGCGCTGCGTGCCGCGCACTTCGAACATGTCCTTGAAATCGGCCGCGAACGACAGCGACAGCGGCACCTCGGCCTCGCTCGCGCCGTAGTTGGTGAGCGTCAGCGCTTCGTACAGCACGTCGCCCGCGAGCACGCGCGTGCGTTCGATGTGGATCACGCCTTCGGGCGTCTCGTGGCCGCCGAGCGGCGGCAGCGGACGGTTCGTCAGATGCGCGGTGAACGACGCGTTGTCGGCGCTCGTCGCGCCCGACAGCAAGGACGGCGCGCGACCGCCGAAGGTCAGACGCCATGCGGACAGCACGCGCATGTCGTCGACGAACAGACCGTCGTCGCGGCCGCCGATGTCGCCGAGCGCATCGCTGACGACGAACGCGTCACCGGATTTGAGGACGTACTGATTGTTGCGTGCGAGCGCCTGCGGGTCGGCTTCGGGCGCGATGAACGCGGGACCCGACGCCCGGGCGGGAGAAACCGGCGCGACTTGCGGCGCCTGCGTCGTGGTGGCTTCGGCGTGATTCGGCATCGATGCTCCTGTGTCGAAACGCAACGCGCGGCGCGCGTCGCGTGTTTCGCACAGGATAGGCCAGAACGATGGATGTGCGCAGCGCGTGTGTGGCAGAGGCGCTGCGTGGGCGCGTGGGCGCGAGTGGCTGGCGTGGCCCGCCCGGCGTCAGTCCACCGGGCACATCGCGAGCCGCCCCATCGCCTCGCCCGCGCCGCGCACGGCACAGGTCGCGGGCTCGTCGGCGACGCGGGCGACCAGCCCCGTCTCGTCGCGCAGCAGGCGTTCGAGATCCGCGAGCAGCGCGCCGCCGCCCGTCAGCACCACGCCGCGATGCGCGATGTCGGTCACCAGTTCGGCCGGCGCGTTTTCCAGCACCGATTTCACCGCGCCGATCACCTGCTTGAGCGGCGCGGCGAGCGCGTCGGCCACGTCGTGATTGGACAGCTCGATCGAGCGCGGCAGCCCATCGCCGATGCCGCGTCCGATCGCGCGCGTCGACGTGCGCGGCACGGCGCTGGTGGCCGAGCCGATCGTCTGCTTGACGCGCTCGGCCGTCTGTTCGCCCAGCAGCACGCCGTACACGTTGCGCACGTAGTTGATGATCGCGGCGTCGAACTGGTTGCCGCCGACGCGGATCGCCTCGCGATACACGATGCCGCCGAGCGCGATCACCGCGACTTCGGTCGTCCCGGCGCCGATGTCGACGACCATCGAGCCGACCGGCTCGGTGACCGGCAGGCCCGCGCCGAGCCCGGCCGCGAGCGCTTCCTCGATCAGCGCCACGTCCGATACGCCGGCCGCGAACGCGGCTTCGCGCACCGCGCGACGCTCGACCGCCGTGGCGTCCGACGGCACGCACAGCGTGACCTCGACGCGCCGGCGAAAGCGCGAACGCGTGTGCGACATGTCGATGAAGCGGCGGATCATCTGTTCGGCGGCGTGCGCATCGGCGATCACGCCGTGCCGCATCGGCCGCACGGCCTGCAGATGCCCCGGTTCGCGCCCGAGCAGCGCCTTCGCCCGCTCGCCGACCGCTTCGAGGGTCGGACGCGCATCGGACATGCCGGCCTTGCGGAAGCAGACGACCGACGGCTGGTTCAGGACCACGCCGCGCTCGTGCGTATAAATCCGCGTACTCGCCGTTCCAGGGTCGATCGCAACGGGTTGCGCAAACAACTTTCCGAACAGCGGTGTCGACATATCAACCCTTTTCATGAACAAACCGGCCGGAACGGCCGGCCCGCATCGATGCGGCACGCATTTGCGGTCCCATCACGGACTTAGCGGCAAATCGTTCCGATACTTTAGGCAATTCTAATGATTTTTTTGCGACGAAATGACCGAAAACCCGGGCCGGCCGCCGCACGACTACGCGCCGAGCGCTCGCGCTGCGCTTGTAAAACACGGTAATCTCTCGGTCTTGCCTGCCCCCGGCAGGCTTCCGACGCCCGATCACGCCAGGTATTCCAACATGACAGCGCCTGCCTCCCTTCGCTGGCTCGCGGCGCGCCGGCTCGGCGCAACGCTCGTTGCGCTCTGGTGCTGCGCCGCCGCCGCGCAGCCCGTGCCGGCCGCCGACACCGCAACGCGCGCCGCCCAGGCAGGCGCCGGCACGGCCGGCGCCGCTTCGGCCGCGGCCGCGGCATCGACGACGATGGTGGCCGCCGCCGCCGTAGCACCCGCCGCAGCCCCCACACCGAGCTGCACCGCCGACGGCGGTCCGGCCGGCCGCCCATCGGTCGGCCTCGTGCTGTCGGGCGGCGGCGCGCGCGGCTACGCGCACCTCGGCGTGCTGAAGGTGCTGGAAGACAACCGCATCCCGATCGACTGCATCGCGGCCACCAGCATGGGCGCCGTAGTCGGCGGCCTGTATGCGAGCGGGATGGCCGCCGACGAAATGCGCAAGCGCCTGTCCGAAGTGAACCTGACCGACATCGCGTTCGACGTGACGGACCGCGCCGACCTGCCGCAAAGCAGCCGCGAGGACGAGCGCCTGTACATCAAAAGCCTGACGCTCGGCTTCGGCAAGAAAGGCGTGAAGGCGCCGGTCGGCCTCGTGCAGGGCAACCGGCTGCAGGCGCTGCTCGCCGACTGGACCGCCGCCGTGCCGACCAACCAGCCGTTCGACCGGTTGCCGATCCCGTACCGCGCGGTCGCGACCGATCTGCAGACGGGCCAGATGGTCGTGCTGGACCGCGGCTCGCTGCCGCTCGCGATCCGCGCGAGCATGGCGATGCCCGGCCTGTTCGCGCCGGCCGAGATCAACGGGCGCGCGCTGGTCGACGGCGGCCTCGTCAGCAACCTGCCGGTCGACACCGCGCGGCAGATGGGCGCGAAGGTCGTGATCGCCGTCGACATCGGCTCGCAGCTGCGCCCGCTCGACGCGCTCGCGTCGCCGGCCGACGTGATGCAGCAGATGGTCGGCATCCTGATTCGCCAGAACGTAACGTCGCAGCGCAAGCAGCTCGCCGCGCAGGACGTGCTGCTCACGCCCGACCTCGGCTCGCTGGCGTTCACCGACTTTCAGAACGCGAAGCAGGCGATCGCCGCGGGCGCGGCTGCAGCGACGGCCGCGCTGCCGCGCCTCAGGCACCTCGCGCTCACGCCCGAGCAGTACGCGGCGTACCGGTCCGCGCATGCGCAGCCGCTGCCGCCGCCGATCCGCATCACGCGCATCGAGATCAAGACGACCGGCGGCGTGCCGAAGCGCGTCGTCAGCGATGCGCTGCACGTGAAGCCGGGCGACATCTACGATCCGGCGACCGTCAGCCAGGACCTGCTGCGGCTCACGACCGACGGCAATTTCGAAAGCGTGACGCAGCAGATCGTGAGCCACGGCGACGACAACGTGCTCGAGATCGATGCGCGCGAGAAATACTGGGGGCCGAATTTCCTGCTGTTCGGCGTCGGGATGTCGAGCAGCTCGACCGACGAAGGCGGCTTCCGCCTGCACGTCGGCTACCGGCGGCCGTGGCTCACCGAATCGGGCCTCGAATTCCGTGCGGATGCGACGATCGGCAGCGACCTGCAGTCCGCGCGCGTCGAGCTGCGCCAACCGTTGCCGGCCGCCTATGGCTTCTACATCTCGCCGTACGCGGAATATCAGCGCCGCTACGTGAACGTGTACGACAACACCGGCGAGGTCAAGCTGAACCAGTATCTGATGCAGACGGCGCGCGCCGGGCTCGACTTCGGGCTGCCGATCGCGCGGCTCGGCGACTTCCGGATGGGCATCGGCTACGCGACCGGGCACGGCTCGCCGAACTACAACCTGCCGCTCCCGTTCGAGGAGAACGGCTCGACGCTGATGTGGCCGAGCTTCACGTCGCAGGCGCTGACGGCGCGCGCGCGCCTCGTCATCGATCAGCTCGACGACCCGATGTTCCCGCGCCGCGGCTACTACACCGAGTTGCGCATCGAACGCTCGCTGTGGTCGCACAACAGCCAGTCGGCGGAGGATCTCGCAGATACGTCGAACAAGCCTTACACCGAGCTCTACGGCAAGGCGATGATCGCGCAGCAGTACGGCCGGCACAGCGTCAGCGCCACGCTCGAGGGCGGCAAGAGCATCGGCGGCACCAACCTGATCAACGCGTTCAACTTCACGCTCGGCGGCTTCCAGCATCTGGCCGCGTATGCGGCCGACCAGCTCACCGGCAACGAGCTCGCGTACGGCAACGTGACGTACATGAACCAGCTGATGACGTTCAACGCGTCGCCCATCAAGGCGCTGTCGGTGGGCGCGAGCGCCGAACTCGGCAACGTGTGGACCAGCGGCGTGAAGGTCGGCGGCAGCACGCTCAAGCAGAGCTATACGTTCTTCACGAGCCTGACGACCGCGTTCGGGCCGCTGTACATGGGCGTCGCGCTCGCGCCGGGCGGGCGGCGCAACATCTACCTGCAGCTCGGCCGCACGTATTGAAGGCGAAGGCGCTCAGATCGGCCAGCTGATCTCGAACCGCGCGCCGCCGAGCACGACCGGATCGACGACGGCGATCCGGCCGTTGTGCGCGTGCAGCACCTGGCGCGTGATCGCGAGCCCGAGCCCGTAGCCGCCGGTGCGGCGGTCGAGGCGCACGAACGCGTCGAAGATCCGTTCGCGTTCGCTCTCCGGCACGCCGGGGCCGTCGTCCTCGACGAAGATCGCGATGTTGCCGTGCTCGAGCGCGATGCCGACGACGATCCGCGCGTTCGCGTACTTGCTCGCGTTGCGCAGCAGGTTGCGCATCGCATACGACATCAGCCGCCGGTCCATCTTCACGCGCAGATCGGACGCGATCGCGATGCGCGACTCGATCGCGCGCTCCGGATACAGCAGCTGCGCGTCGCTGATCTGGTGCTCGAACCACGCGACGGGCGCGGTCAGCTCGAGGTTCGACTGCAGCGAGCTGTATTCGAGCCGTGCATAGGTGAGGCTCATGTCGATCAGCTCTTCGAGTTCGGTCACGTCCTGCGCGATGCTGTCGAGCGCGCCGTAGTATTCGGCGGCGGAGCCCGGCTCGCGCAGCATCTCGAGCGCGAAGCGCACGCGCGCGAGCGGCGTGCGCAGCTCGTGCGAGATGCCGTTGGTCAGGTCGCGCTGCGCGGCGATCAGCCGCTCCATGCGCATCGCCAGCGCATTCAGCGTGCGCGCGAGCGGGCCGATGATCACGCTGTGCGATTCGCGCGCGCGCGTGTTGAAGCGTCCGCCGGTGAAGTCGATCGCGCGCTCGCGCACCATCACGAGATCCGACCAGACCGGCCGCATCCAGCGATAGGCGGCAAGCGCGGGCGCGGCGAGCATGAACGCGAGCACGATCCAGATGTCGCCCGGCAACGCGTCGAACGCATGCCATACGACCTGCGGCGACAGCACGACGCACAGCGCGAGCCCCGGCACGAGCGCGGTCAGCAGCACGAGGCCGAGCAGATGCAGGTAGGTGCGCACGTAGAGCCGCGACCAGCTCGGAATGCGGTCGGCGCGCGTGTCCGTCCATGCGCGGCGGAAATGCAGCCAGCGCCATTTGGCGTAGCGCAGCGGCGACAGCGGCGCTGCGTCGGGATGCGAGGGGTTGCGTCGGATCATCGCGGCTTCCGGCTATCGTGCGCTGCGCGGATGCGGCGGCCGACGGCGCAGCGGCGGCGGCGCGCCATCAGTCCCACGCATGCTTGCTGAACTGGTAACCCTTGCTGCGGATCGTCTTGATCCGCTGCGGGTTGCCCGCGTCGTCGTGCAGCTTGCGGCGCAGCTTCGAGATGCGGCCGTCGATCGTGCGATCGAGGCCGTCGAATTCGACGCCGCGCAGCTGCAGCATCAGGTCGTCGCGGCTGACGACTTCCCCGGCCCGGCACACCAGCACCCACAGCAGGTCGAACTCGGCCGACGTCAGGTCGGGCGAGCCGCCGCCCGGCAGCACGACCGAGCGGTCGGTGCGATCGATCGAGAACTGCCCGAACGTGTAGCGCTCCGGCTGCGCCGCCGCGCCTTCGATCGAGCGCGCCGGGACACGGCGCAGCTGTGCCTTGATGCGGGCGAGCAGGATGCGCGGCTCGACCGGCTTGTGCACGTAGTCGTCGGCGCCGAATTCGAGGCCGAGCAGTTCGTCGAACGGCTCGTCGCGCGCCGTCACCATGATGATCACGCCGTCGTACTGCTTGCGCGCTTCGCGGCAAATCTCGAAGCCGTCCTTGCCCGGCAGGTTCACGTCGAGGATGACGAGATCGGGGCGCGTCGACAGGATCGCCGGCACGGCGGCGTCGCCGTGCAGCACCGTGTCGACTTCATAGTCGTTCTTGCGCAGGTAGCCGGCGATCAGCGTGGACAGGCGGGTGTCGTCTTCGACGAGCAGGATGCGAAAGGACATGGTCAACGGTCGGAACATACGGGAGGACCGTACCGGCACCGGCTTGCGCGGATACCGGCCGGCGGCCGAAACGTACCGCATGATACTGCGCCCGCCGGTCGCACGTTGAGGCATCTTGAAAATAAGGGCGCCATGGCGGTCGCGCTTGACGAATCGGCGGCAAAACTGTTCCATACGGGCTCCCCGGAATTCGGGCCGTGCGCCCGCCCTGCTCCACGTGATGAACTACCAGCCGATTCTCGAACGCATCCACACCGAACTCGCCCCCTGGATCGGCCAGGGCCGCGTGGCCGACTACATTCCCGAGCTGGCGAAAGTGCCGGCCGACAAGTTCGGGATGGCCGTCGTGACGCTCGACGGCAACGTTTACACGGTCGGCGACGCGCGGGAGCGCTTCTCGATCCAGAGCATCTCGAAGCTGTTCGCGTGCACGCTGGCGTTCCAGCTGCTCGGCGACGCGCTGTGGGAGCGGGTGGGCCGCGAGCCGTCGGGCACCGCGTTCAATTCGCTGGTGCAGCTCGAAAGCGAGCGCGGCAAGCCGCGCAATCCGTTCATCAACGCCGGCGCGCTGGTCGTCACCGACGTGCTGTGCCGCCGTTTCGTGAAGGCTGAGACGGCGCTCGTCGAATTCGTGCGGCGGCTGATCGGCGCGACCGACGTGGATTACGATTCGCGCGTCGCGCTTTCCGAGCTTCAGCACGCGGAGCGCAACCGTGCGATGGCGCATTTCATGGCGAGCTTCGGCAACATGCAGATGCCGCCGGACACGGTGATCGACGCGTACTGTCGCCAGTGCGCGATCGAGATGAACTGCATCGAACTCGCGCAGGCCGCGCTGTTTCTCGCGAACGGCGGCGTCGCGCCCGTCACCGGCGAGCGGATCGTCGATGCGAGCTCGGCCAAGCGGCTGTCGGCGCTGATGCTGACCTGCGGCACCTATGACGCGGCGGGGGATTTCGTCTATCGGGTCGGGCTGCCGGCGAAGAGCGGCGTGGGCGGCGGGATCGTCGCGGTGCTGCCGGGGGAAATGGCCGTTTGCGTGTGGGCGCCGGGGCTCGATGCGAATGGAAATTCGTTGGCGGGGACGCTGGCTCTCGAATGGCTGACCACGTATTCGGGGCGGTCGATTTTTTGAGGTGGCGGGGACAAGCTCGCCTCAGCGGGGGCGAGGGCGGCAGGTGAATATCGGTGCGCACCGGTGCGCTTAATGGTGGATTCGGCCATTGGGAGCGATTGACCCGGAGCGGTCCCTCGATTTTCTGCAAAGCGGTCGCTCCAAAGCACGAATCAACCGTTGAGCCTTGTGGTACCAAAGAAGATTTCGACGAGCAAAGCTAAGAGTACCTGGCCATGACGGCTCATCCCACTCAACGGCAACGCAACCTACTTTGCGACAGCCTTTGTCGCCTGCTTTATGAATTCGGCTTTGGCCGCCCTTGCCAACTCTTCTGGTATCGGTGTACTACGAACGGACTTGTCCAGTTCTGCCAACGCGCTACCACGGGCAATCAATGCGGGGTATACATAGGTCAAGCAATACTCCCCAAGGCGCTTGTATTCGCGTACTGCGGCAGCAGCGTCTCGCTCGTACATGCCAAAATTGGCCGCGTCCACCTGCTGCAACTTCCCTGAATACGCCTCGTTGTCTGTTCCTCGAGCCAGCGCGGTGAAGAAGATCATGCGCATGCTTGCTTCTCTCATTGCCTCGTAGACCGCCTCCGCTTGTTGTGTGTTCAAGCCACCTTTCAGTAGAAGGTCACGGTCGTAAGTGAACCAGTTCCGCTCGTAGATCGCTTTCTCGCACGCCACAAACTTGGTCTGCCAGTCCGCATCTTTGTACGCTCCAAAACCATCGTCAACACCGGCGGCCATAGCATGGGGCAACCCCGTTGCTTGTACGACGAAGAGTGCAGCAAGCAGAGTTTTTTTCATCATCTTCATTCATCCTTGTTGAGTAGTTCAGCGATCGTAGTAGCAGATTACGAAGTGGGAATTGTAGTGCTGGCATTGGAACGACCGCTCATGGCTGCGCTGTGGAACGCTGTCTGTCCGATTTTGTCGACGATTCTGCCTCGGCAGTCGACTGACCGCTTCTGGCCGAGGCCGTGTAAAAACGCGCAGAACGGCCGACCGATCCCTCCTCGGCGGGAGCACAGTTGCGTTAGGACGTGACGCAGGCAAATGAAGTGATCGTGTTTTACTGGCAAACAGCGTCGGCGCGCGCATTCACGCGCCTGCCAGCTTCATCGCTCGCATCGTCTTTGCGAACCCGAGAATCCTGATGACTCGCTTGAGGTTGTATGCCAGCACGTGCAAACTCATTTCAGCGGCGACATGGCCAAGTCCGCGCGTCTGGAAGTGCGTCGCCCCATCCAGTACTTGAGTGTGCCGAACACGTGCTCGACCGTGCGCCGTCGCATCGTCATGGCATCGAGCTGGCGATCCAGCCTGGACTGCATCGCCTCGAGCACCGCTGCGTGTTCCCATCGTCGAATACGCCGATAGTCAGTGGGCGTGCACCGGTTCTTTATCGGGCATTTCGGGCAAGCGCTGCTCCAGTAGGTACGCAGGGCCATCGGAGTTTCGCGCTCGACGGAAGTAAATCGGTAAATCGCCCGTTGCCCCGCTGGACATAGGTATTGGTCGTCTTTGGCGATGTAGATGAAGTCGGCCCGATCGAACCGTCCATCTGCCTTTGCACTGGAGGTTTGTGTTTTTGGCACCAGAGCTGCAATACCAGCGTCATCGCATGCTTTGATCTCCGTGCCGCTGTAATACCCGCGATCGGCCAGCGCCTTGAGCTTCTTCTTGCCCATCGCTTCGCGCGCGGCTTTGGCCATCGGGCTTAGCTGAGCGCGGTCACTACCGACGTTCGTCACTTCGTGTGTCACGATGAGGTGGTGCTTCGTATCAACAGCCACCTGAACGTTGTAGCCCACCACGCCTGTGCACTTGGCTTGCGACATCATCGAACGTGAGTCGGGATCAGTCAGCGAACCCTGTTTTTCCGGTAAATCATTCAACAGTTCCGCGGCCCGATCCAGATCGCGCATCTGCTCGCGCAGCGTCTCGATCTTTTCCCGCAGCCGTTCGGTTTTCGCTTCGACCTCTGCGGGTTGCGTGCGATCAGCAGTTTCCAGCGCATCCAGATAGCGCTGGATGCTTTGCTCGATCTGCTCCTGACGCTTTGCGATCTTGTTGGGCGTGAAGTTGTTATCGCGACTGTTGACCGCCTTGAACTTGCTGCCGTCGATGGCAACGACTGCTTGCGTGAACAGCTTCAGGTCGCGGCATATCACCACGAAGCGGCGGCATACATTGCGAATGCCGGCGCCATTGCTGCCCGTGAACTCGGCAATCGTCTTGAAGTCCGGCGCGAGGCGACCGGTCAGCCACATCAGTTCGACATTACGCTGGCACTCGCGCTCCAGACGTCGGCTCGACTGCACACGATTGAGTAGCCGTAGATGTAGAGTTTGAGCAGAACGGACGGATGGTAAGACGGTCGGCCCGTGATCGCCGGCGTGGTGCCTTCGAAGCCCATGGAAGCCAGATCGAGTTCGTCTACGAATGCGTCGACGATCCGCACGGGATCGTCTTCAGCGATAAAGTCTTCGAGACACTCCGGCAGCAACGTGGCCTGATTGCGGCTTGCACCTTCGACGAATCGCCCCATCTCCGCCTCTCGCGCTAACAGGTTGATTCAGTCTAGGCGATCGCGCGGGTTTTGACACACCCTCGGCCGCTTGCGGGCAGCCGTGGTCGGCATTCGCGATGCCCGATAACCGGGCTATCGATCCAGCGCGAGCTTCGCACCCAGACCGAGCAAGACAGTCCCCATCACGGCATCGATCGGCTTGCGTATGCGCGCGTAACCCACTTGCACGCGCTCGGTGGAAAACAGAATCGCCATCGCGCCGAACCACGTCAGCGAGACTGCCGTAACGATGGCCAGGGTCGCGCCGTGCACCCACAGCGGGGCATGCGCCGGCAGGACCGTGATGAAAAGGCTGCCGAAAAACGCCGCCGCTTTCGGGTTGGTAAGTCCGACCAACAGACCTCGTCGATATGCCTGCCCGTCGCTCTTGGCGGACTGCGCATCTACCTCGGTTTGCTGCATCGGTTTTCTCAACCCGGCGAGCGTCTTTCCGCCGAGATAGACGAGATAAACCGCGCCGGCGATCCGAATGACTTCATACAGCCATGCGAGCTTTGCGAGGATGAGCCCAAGGCCGAAGATTGCCAGCGCCGCCCATAACGCATGTGAAGTCGAAATGCCGGCAGTCGCGTAAAGACCGGCTCGTCGTTTGGCAAGTGCATGCGACGTGACGGCGATAAGGTCGGGACCGGGGCTGACGCAGGCCAGAAGCATTACGCCGCCGACGGCGGCGAGTTGGGCAACGTAGGTCATATAAGCGCTATAGCCTTTGAGAAGACCATGATGGGCGGACTCACTCTAGCACGGCCAAAATGGGCTAAACCGGCTCAATAGCCGTCGCATTCAAATGCATGCTTCGTCTTGACGCTTATCGGTATCGAACTCCCCACGCACGAACCGTTCTCAAACCGTCGCAAGAATCAACCGCGCAGGCGTCACCCCGATGAGCAATCCGTCGTCGCGGTTCGCCAGATAGCGCTGGTTCAACTCCTCCGGCGTCCACGCATTGATCTGGCCGAATCCCAACGCACTCAACTTCTCGGCAATGACGGCCGGCTCGAAAAAGGTTTTCCACGGCTCGCCGCGCTCGGCGAGCCGCGCCGTAAACTGCTCCATCGCGATACGCATGATCGTCGGCAAGCCCGAAAGCGGCGTCACGTACTCGAACAGCACGGCGCTGCCTTTCGCGCAACCGGCGATGAAGCGCAACGTGTCGATGACCGCCTCCTCGTCGAGATACATCGTCACGCCGAGCCAGCTGAAAACGGCCGGCGCATCGGCGTCGAAACCCGCCCGCGCCAATCCCTCCGCCAGCCCGACGCTTTCGAAGTCGACCGGCACGAAATGCAGCGACGACGGCACCGCGATGCCTGCCTCACGCAAGCGAGCCTGCTTCCACGCCTGCGTTGCCGGCAAATCGACCTCGAAGATTCGCCCGGGCATATCGGGATGCCGAAACGCGCTGGTATCGAGCCCCGCCCCGAGAATCACGTACTGACGAATGCCGCGTTCGACGGCCTCGCGCCACACGTCTTCGGCCAGCCGGCTGCGCACGATGACCGAGCTGCGCATGCCGACCGACGGCGGCTCGCGGAATCGGTCGAGATTGTCACGCAGCGCCTGTGCTTCGGCGGCGCCGAGGATCGGCAGCGCAACGGGATCGTCGAGCACCAGCGGCCGATCGAGCAGTTGATGTGCGGCGCGCTGCGTCGCGACCATCAACGCGCTCGGCTTCGGGCCGCCGTCGACTGGCGACATGTCGCGGCCGGCGAGATGCGCGGCGTTCAGATACGCGAGCAGCGAATCGTCGAGGCCCACGCCCAGTTGCAGATCGGGCTCGCGCATCAACGCATCGCGCACACGTGCCTCCAGCACCGCGTCGTCTCCGCAAAAGCTGTCGCGGAACAGTTGCTGCCAGCGCCCGACGATCGCCTGCACCGGCGCGGCGCCGGGGTCGACACCGGCTGCCATGTTCGCCCTCAGCTCGACCACCAGCGCCGGCCATGCGCGATGCTTCGCGCTCGCGAACTGACGACGGCGCACCCCGTCGGCCTGCGCCGGACTGAGATACTTCGCGAGCAGCGCGCAGCGCGCGTGCATGAAGGCTTCGTCGATCCATTCCAGCATCTCGACGGTAATGCCCACGATTTGCCGCGCGCGCGGCTCGCGCAGCTGCATCAGCATCAGCTTGGTCGCGAGGTCCGGGTCATTGCGCGTCATCCGGACCACGAGCCGGATCCAGCGCCACGCCAAAGCCTGAGCCGCATCGCTCGCGGTGGGCAACGCGTTCTGCATGGCAACGCGGACCTCCTCTATCAGCGCGGCCCATGCCGGATCCGACGGCGCCGCCGTCTCGGGCCCGGATGCCAGCAACGCATCGAGTTCTTCGTCATCGAGATGCTTTTCGTACATGTTCATCAGCTCCAGAGCGTTCATCCAATCGGCGGCGGCGATCTCGCTGCCGGCGCAAACCATGTCGACGATGTATTGCAAGCGACGGCCAAGGCGCTGCGCGCGCAGCGCCTGCGCATTCAACTCGGCGATCTGTCGTTGCAGCAGTTCCAGCGGAACGCGAGCCGGGTCGCCCTCGAGGCTCGCCTTGATGTCCGGCAGCGAATACCCGAAACGTTTCAGCGCCTCGATGCGATGCAGCCGGATCAGGTCATCCTGCCCATACAGGCGCGCGCCGCCTTCGGTACGCTGCGACGGCGACAGCAGCCCGATCGCGTCGTAGTGGTGAAGCGTACGGACAGTCAATCCCGCCTTGTTCGCGAGTTCGCCGATTTTCAGTCGCATTGCTTTCTCGATCGTCGAGGGTCAACGTTAAAAGCTGACGTAGCGTCAGGTGCAAGGGGAATCGACGGGTTGGGGGCATCGCTCCGGCCCCCAGCGGTCCCTCGTTGCGCAGCGTGCATCGTGCCATGACAGACGGCGCCGGATCGCGCCGATGCGCGAGCTTGGCGAAAAGGTGACGAAACGCAGCCCAATATACAGACTGTCGCACCGCAAGCACGGCGAAGCACGCGCGTATCTAGGGACCGGTCACGGCGGGCAGTAATTCACTCCGCCCCGTCGCCGCGCTTCTCGGATGAGTTTTCGCGAACGGAGACATCGGAATATGTCACTTGTCGGCACATTTGCGGCTGCTTACGATCGATTCGACTAGTCAAGGCGGGCGCGCTCGGCATGGCCGACGCGAGCCCGGTCTCTTCTCTATCGACAGGTGCCCGGCATGATCGACCCGAACAAGAGCAGACGCGCCAGCTTCGCGGTATTCGCGCTGCTATATCTAGGCTATTGCATTTCATACATCGACCGCTCGGCGATCGCGCTCTCGCTCGTTGCCATCGGCAAGGAGTTTCATGTCGGCTCGGCCGCGCTCGGCATCGTCATGAGCACGTTCTATATCAGCTATGCCGCCATGCAGATTCCCGGCGGCTGGATCGCCGACCGCTGGGGCAGCAAGAAGGTCATCGTCGTCTCGGTGGCATTCTGGTCGCTGTTCACTTTGATGACCGGCCTCGCGTGGTCGCTCGCCTCGTTGATCGCGATCCGTTTCATCTTCGGTCTGGGCGAAGGCGGTTATCCCGGCGCGGCCGTCAAGGGCGTCACCGAATCGGTGGCGCGAGCGGATCGTCCGAAGATGTCCGCGCTGCTGATGTCGTCGAACTACGTCGGCAGTTTCATCGCGCCGCTCGCGATCGCACCGCTGATTCTGCTGCTCGGCTGGCGCCATGCATTTTTCGTTGCGGGCTGCGCCGGCCTCGTGTTCGCGCTGTTTTATCTGTTCGCCGTGAAGGATACGCATCAGAAGCGCGATTCAAATGGCCGCGCCGCGCGCATCGACGGCGACGCGACGCGCGCGCTGCTCAAGATGCCGCTGATGTGGAAGATCCTGTTGACGTGGTTCGGCATGGGCATCGTCAACAAGGGGCTCGACGCATGGATGCCCGCGTATCTGCTGACCGAGCGCCACCTCGATCTGAAGGCCGTCGGCATGCTTACACCGTTGCCGTTCGTCGCGGCGAGCATCTCGACCGCACTCGGCGGCTGGATTCTCACGCGCTGGTTCGATGGTCGCGAGAAGTGGCTGATGGCCGCGTGCTGCGCGATCTCGGGGTTCTTCCTCTACCAGATGTACACGGCGCAAACGGTGACGGGCGTGATCGCGTATCAGTCGATCGTCTACTTCTTCAAATCGTTCGTGTTCGCAGGCGTGTTCGCGTTGCCGGCCAAATTCCTGCCGACCAATCTCATCGGCACAGGCGCGGGAATGGTCAACTTCGGCGGTCAGGTAGCGGGGTTCGTTGCGCCCGCAATCATCGGCCTGCTGGTGTCGGCGACGGGCAACTACGACGCCGTGTTCGGCTTTCTGATCGTGGCAACGGCGTTCGCGCTCGTCACGAGTCTGTCGATTCGTCTGGTGCCCGAAGCCACTCCGCACGTGGGCGCGACGAAAGAAGCCTGATCGCTCGACGGCGGCGACAGGCGCTATGATGAAGCATCACGTGTCATCACATCGAGCCATCATGAGCGCCCGCATTCTTCAGGAAGCCGCCGTCCGCTACTTCCTCGAAGTGGTCAACACCGGCTCCGTTGCCGACGCCGCCAGTCGTTTGAACGTCGTGCCTTCCGCCGTGAGCAGGCAAATCGCGCGGCTCGAAAGCGAGCTCGGCACGCCGCTGTTCGTGCGGCGATCGCGCGGCATGGTGCCGAGCAAGGCAGGCGAAATGCTCGCCGCGTATGCGCGCCGTTCGCAGCTCGACGCGGAGCAGATTTCTCTGGAAATCGACGCACTGCGCGGTGAAGCCGAACGCACGATCCGCATCGCCTGCACGGAAGGATTCTCGGCCACGTTCGTGCCGCGCGCGATGGCGGTGTTCCGCCGAACCGTCGCCCCGGCGTCGTTCGAGGTCGTGGTCGACACGGCCGCAGGCGTCACGCAGCGCGTGCGCGAAGCCGAATGCGATGTCGGTCTGACGTTCAGTTTCGGACCGGAAAAAGACATCCACACCGCGTTCTCCATGCCTTCGCCGATTCACGCGATCGTCGCGGCATCGCATCCGCTCGCGCAGGAGCCGCAGGTTTCGTTCCGTCGACTGCTCGCTTATCCGCTCGCGTTGCCGGGCGTGCATTCGACGCTGCACAAGCTGATCGATATCTATTGCAGCCGCGAAGGCGTCGCATGCAAGAGCGTGCTGAGCAGCGCAACGCTCGAAACGCTGCTCGGCTTCACCATCGCCAGCGACGCCGTCACGTTCAGCGGAGAACTGTTTGTGCGGCCGCGTCTGGCATCGGGCGAGCTGGTCGCGTTGCACGTGCCGGAACTCACGACGAGCGAACGCGCCATCGAAATCCAGACGCTCGCGCGGCGTGCGTTGCCGCCGCTTCTGGACGCGTTTATCGAGCACTTGAGCCGCGAGCTCGCACCTGCCGCACGCGTTGAGCAAAAGTGAATCCACGTTTCGATATTCATCACTGGTCGCTGCCTTTCTCGTCGTCTACATTGGCGCTCTGTTGCATGACCGTTTAAAGGACCGCCCGATGAGCGACCGCCACGAACTCACCCGCCATACCGCCGTCGCGTTGCGCGCGCTGTTGCTGGCGCGGGAAATCTCCGCTGTTGAACTGCTCGATGCCTGCATCGCGCGCATCGAAACGCTCAATCCGTATGTCAACGCAATCACGGCGACGAGTTTCGAACGCGCACGCCGCGAAGCGCGCGCCGCCGACGCCGCGCTCGCACGCGGCAATGCCGTCGGTGTACTGCACGGCTTGCCTGTCGGCATCAAGGATCTCGAAGAAACCGAAGGCCTTCTGACCACCTACGGTTCGCCGTTGTACCGCGCAAACATTCCCGCACAGGACAACACGCTGGTGCGCCGGTTGCGCGCGGCAGGCGCGATCGTGGTCGGCAAGACCAACGTGCCCGAAATGGGCGCGGGTGCGAACAGCTTCAATCCGGTGTGGGGCGCGACGGGCAATCCATTCGATCCGCGTCTGAATGCGGGCGGTTCGTCGGGCGGCTCGGCAGCGGCGCTTGCGCTCGATATGGTGCCGCTCGCATCCGGTTCGGACACGGGCGGCTCGCTACGGATTCCGGCGGCCAAATGCGGCGTGGTCGGTTTGCGCACCTCGCCGGGGCTCGTGCCCAGCGATCGCAAGCCGCTCGGCTGGACGCCAATTGCCGTGGTGGGGCCGATGGGTCGCACCGTCGAGGACACGTGGCTCCAACTCGCCGCGACGGTCGGGCAATCCGGCAGCGATCCGCTCGGTTATCCGTGCGCGCTCGACGCGACGATGGAACGCCGCGCGCACACGGATCTCGCGACGCTGCGTGTGGGCTACACGGAAGATTTCGGTGTCTGCGCGGTCGATGACGATATCCGCGCCGTGTTTCGCCGCAGGATCGCGTTGCTGCGCGGCGAAGTGGCCGTCTGCGAGCCGATCGACGTCGATTTCTCGGGCGCGCATCAATGCTTCGACGTGTTGCGCGCGGAAGCCTTCGTCGCGGGTCTGCAAAAAGCCTACGAGACGAATCCCGATCTGCTCGGGCCGAATCCGCGCGCCAACTACGAAATGGGCATCAACCTCGGTCTTGCCGATTGCGTGCGCGCGCATGCCGACCAGACGCGGCTGTTCCGCCGCTTCCAGACGCTGTTCGATCGCTACGACGTGATCCTGTCGCCCACGACGCCTGTTTCGCCGTTCCGTTGGACGCAGCCGTATCTGAAATCGGTGAACGGCATCGCACTGGAAAACTACTATCGCTGGCTGTCGCTGACCTATGTCGTCACGCTGACGACGAATCCGGCCGTGTCGCTGCCGTGCGGCGTCGATCATCGCGGCATGCCGTTCGGCTTGCAGATGATCGGTGCATTTCGCGGCGATCTTGCGCTGCTCGACGCGGCACGCGCATTCGAAACACTCTTCGAGTCGTCGGACGAAATGCGCCGCCCGATTCCCGATGTCGCGAAATTGCGCGCATCGGATGTCGATCTCCGTTCCATCGTCACGCATCCGCCGGTGCTGGACGCCGCGTCGTCCTCCCACGCTTGCGCTTCGGCAGTCTGATTTTGCCCATGACCGATTCCATCTACGGCAAGCCACTCGAATCCTGGCTTCGCGACTACCCGCTTCTGCGCCCATTGATGGCGCTCGAGCCGGTCGAGTGGTTCAACCCCGCCGTCGCGCCGCTGACCGAAGCGCTCGATGACATTGCGCTGGACGCCTCGCATATCGCCGATGCGAGCGCGCGCCTGCAACGCTTCGCGCCGCTGCTGGCCGACCTGTTCGCAGATGTGTGCGACACGGGCGGCATCATCGAATCGCCGCTCACCGACGTGCCTGCGTTCGCGCAGGCATTGAGCGAACGTTACGGCGTGGAAACGCCGCGGCGCCTGCTGCTCAAGCAGGACAGCCATCTGCCGATCTCCGGCTCGATCAAGGCGCGTGGCGGCATCTATGAAGTGCTCTTCTACGCCGAGCAGCTTGCGCTGCGCCACGGCTTGCTCAACGACGGCGACGATTACCGCGTCCTCGCCGGCGACGCATGTCGCGCGCTGTTTCGCGAGCACCGCATCGCGGTCGGGTCGACCGGCAATCTCGGCATGTCGATCGGCATCGCGAGCGCGACGCTCGGCTTTGCGGCGACCGTGCATATGTCCACCGATGCGCGCCAATGGAAGAAGGACCGCCTGCGCGCGCATGGCGTGACGGTCGTGGAGTATGCGGGCGATTACGGCGAAGCGATCGAGAACGGCCGGCGTCTTGCGGCTAACGATCCGATGTGCCACTTCGTCGACGACGAAAATTCGACGACGCTGTTCCTCGGCTATGCGGTCGCGGGTGAGCGCCTGAAGCGTCAGCTCGAAGCGTCGAACGTGCGTGTCGATGCGACGCATCCGCTCTTCGTGTATCTGCCTTGCGGCGTAGGCGGCGGCCCGGGCGGTGTCGCGTTCGGCTTGAAGCTCGCCTTCGGCGATGCGGTGCACTGTGTTTTCGCGGAGCCGACCCATTCGCCGTGCATGTTGATGGGCGTGCTGACCGGCTTGCACGAGCAGCTTGCGGTGCAGGATTTCGGTATCGACAACGTGACGGCCGCCGACGGCCTCGCGGTCGGACGCCCTTCCGGATTCGTCGGTCGTGCGATGCAACGGATGATCGATGGCTATTTCACCGTCGAGGATCGCGAGCTATATGCAATGCTCGCGCTGATGGCGCAGACGAGCGACATCCGGCTGGAGCCGTCGGCGCTGGCCGGCGCACCGGGTTTCGCGCGCGTGTCGACGGAGCGGCAAGGTTACCGTGCCCGCATGCAACTGGACGACTCCGTCATGCGGGACGCGACGCATGTGATCTGGGCAACGGGCGGCGGTATGGTGCCGCAAGCTGAGATGAACGCATATCTGCAGGCCGGGCGGCAGGCACTGGCGGGGTCTTGATTGCGGCTTCGAGGCTATAACTGGATCGGGCGCCCGGCCGGTGGCCCCGTGCTGTTTTTTCAGCGCTTGCGCTAGCGTCGTTCAGAACATTTCAGATTGCTGCTCTGCTGCCCAACCTATCATTGCTGCACAGCAGCCGGAAGCGTCGCGCGACGCTCTTCATATCGATGCGCGGAAAGCCGGCCCATGAAGCGAAAGGCAATTCCCATCTGAAGGAGCGAGCAAAATGAGCCGGATTACGACGCCTGACGGTACTGAAATCTATTACAACGACTGGGGAACCGGGCAGCCGATCGTGCTGGTTGGCGGGTGGCTGGTCAGCGCCGACATGTGGGAATACCAGGCGCACTTCCTCGCCAGCAACGGCTTCCGCGTCATAGCGTATGATCGCCGGGGCTTTGGACGGTCGAGCCAGCCGTGGTCGGGCTACGACTACGACAGCCTCACGAGCGACCTGGACGAGTTGATTCAGCAGCTGGACCTCACCGACGCCATTTTGGTCGGCTACTCGATGGGCGGCGGAGAAGTTGCACGATACATCGGTACGCGCGGATCGAAGCGTGTCGCCAAGGTCGTTCTTCTCAGCGCGACGACCCCGTTACTCATGGCAGGGGCCGATAACCCGGCGGGCGTTCCCCGCGACATTTTCGACGGATTGCGTGCCGGCGTACTCCATGATCGCGCCGATTTTCTGGTCAATTTCGGTCGCGCCTTTACAGGAGCCGATCATGACGCGTCGGTGGTCACGCAGGCGATGCTCGACTGGACATTCGATATGGCAATCACGGCGAGCATCAAGGCAACCCATGACTGCATTGCATCGTTTTCCGAAACCGATTTGCGTCCCGACCTGAAAAAATTCGATATCCCCACGCTGGTCATCCACGGCGGCGCCGACCCCGTTGTGCCAATCGACCTTTCGGGCAAGGTGTCTGCCGAGCTGATTCCCGGTGCGAGACTGGTTGTCTACGAGGGCGCCTATCATGCGTTGTACTACACGCACAAGGATCGCCTCAATCAGGACATCTTGGACTTTGCCCGATCGTCGTAGGACTGCCGCCGCCGCTTCGACATGGCTCAGGCAAGCGCCGCAAGCCCTTGCCGAACGCGATCGCGATGCATCCAGCCCACCATACGGATGCCGACGCGGAAAACGGGCTGCGGAAAGCGGTTGGTCGCGCAACCGGAACCGCCGGCGGTGCGATCGCGCGGGAGCTTCGTATCATTGCGGCGATCGAAGCATTCCCGTGCAACGTACACCTCCGGCGTCAGACCTCAAAACCAACCACCGAACCGCGCTCACAAATCTCCCCGCACCTCCCCCGTTCCCAGCGCGCTGCGCCGCCGGTTGACTTCGGCCCAAAGCTCGTCGCTGTCGTCGTTGCGCAATACGACGATCCAGTCGAGCTGCTCGTCGGTCACGTCGAAGTATTCGCAAATCTCCCGGCGTACCGCATCGACGAACTGCGCGTATTCGGGCGTCGCCTGCGCCCGCGCATGCAACGCGTCGTATTCGGCATCGTCGACGCCGCCGCCGTGGTCGTCGATATAGCGCGAGATCCACTGATCCAGCTCGCGGTCGTAATCGGCCTCGGCGCGCATCGCTTGCACAGCCGTATAGAAATCCAGTTCGGCAAACGCGGCGATCGCCGCCGTTGTCGCCTCGTCGAAGGTAGTCGTCATGCCATCTCTCGTGTTGATCGTCGCGCATCATCGCACGGGGCGCACGCCTGGGGACGCGCGCGCTCCGGTATGCCGCCCATCGCGGCCGCCTGCGCGACAAAACGCATATTTTGCCGCACTCCACGAACCTGAGCGCCGACACGAACGCCGCTCGCGAATAGCCGATAATGGCCGCAGCCGCTGGCAGAGGGCAACGCGGCGCACGCCCGCATGGTCGGCACGTGTACCACCCCACCGGCTTACATTGCCCGACCTGAAACACGCGCGCGCCCGAACCGTTGCCGCCGTATCCGCCCCAGCCGATTGTTTGAACCCACCGAAGTGACCATCGAAGTGACCCACGGGAGAGCATCAGCCATGCAACCGGAACACGCTTCAGATCACGCCACGAACGACCCGACAGGCCCGGATGCACGCGCACACGCGCCGCTTCCGCCGCTCGTGCCCGCGCAAACCGCACTGATCGTCATGCACTACCAGACCGACATTCTCGGGCTGTTTCCGTCGGCGGCGCCCACGCTGCTCGCGAACACACGCCGGCTCTGCGACGCGGCGCGCGCGGGCGGCGCGCACGTCTGCTTCGCGAATCTCCACTTCAGTCCCGGCTACCCCGAAGTCAGCCCGCGCAACAAGAACGGCCAAGGGATCAAGCAGCTCGGCCGGTTCGTCGACGACGGCCCATGCCCCGAACTCGGCCGGCTCGACGGCGAGCCGCTGATCGCCGCACATCGCGCGAGCGTGTTCTTCGGCACCGATCTGCAGGCACGGCTCGCCGCGCGAGGCATCGACACGCTGATCCTGGTCGGGATCGCGTCGACCGGCGTCGTGCTGTCGTCGGTTGCGCACGCAAGCGATGCGGATTTCCGTCTGTACACGGTGAAGGACTGCTGCTACGACCCGGACCCGATCGTGCACGAGCATCTGTTCGCGACCGCGTTCGAGACGCGCACGACGGTGTTGTCGCTCGAACAGGCGCTGCGCCTGCTCACGTGAATGCGCAGCGCGCCGGCCGCGCCGACCACACCGTGGGCGGCCGGCGCGGCACGCGCGACGTCGCGCCTCACTTCGCGATATACACGCCCGAGGTCGGACAGGTCCCCTGCGTATTGCCGTCGGTCACGAGCGACGCTGCGCTCGGGAACTGCGTGGTCGCGCTCGTCTTCACCGCGATCCATGCTTCGGTGAAATAGCTGACGCCGTTGGTCTTCGTGCACTTCAACGACACCGCGCTGCGCGTGTTGCTGCCGAACGCGCCTTCGAACGCGGACAGCAGCTGGTTGCGCGTCACGGTCTTGCCCGCGTTCGCCTGCAGGAACGCGTTGAACGACGTGTTGCCGAGCCGGCTCACCATGCCGGTCGCCTGATTCCAGTAGGCGTCCGCCGATGCCGAATTCGAGCAGGTGCCGTGCTTGAACCATTCGTGCTTGTCGAGGCACGACGCGACGCCCGGCATGTACGTCGACAGCGTGTTGCGGGTGCTGGTGCTGATCGGATACGCATCCATGCTGCACCACTGGTGCGCGTTGTCGAGGTCGACGTCGCTCTGCGGCACGCCGCAGTAGAACGGCTGGTTGCCGTCGTAGTTGTTCGGCCACAGGCCATGCAGCGACAGGCTCGTCGCCGCGTACGTGCCGGCCAGGTTCGTACACTCCGGCGTGTCGTGCGATGCGCAGAAGCCGGGCTCCCACGATGCGGCGAGCAACAGGTAGTCGTAGCTGGTCTGCGCGACGGCATGCAGCGACGCGGATGCGACGGCGAGCGCCGCCACGGTGCGGGCGAGTGTGTTCAACATGGCATGTCCTCGGAAAAGGCTTGCGATCGCGCGCGGCGCCGCAAGGTTGTCGAATGTCTGCCCGCGATTGTTGCCGCAGCCACGTTGCACGAATATGAACGGATGACGAAACGGAGCGGCGGCCGTGGATTCGCCATGGGGGGACGCCGCTACCGGACGCGCGCGTCCATTCTGAATGCGCGATCGCACCATCATCGACGCGCTCGTTCAGGCGGTGCGGCCGATGATCGGACGCCCGGAACCCCGAAAAAGCCGGTTGAACACGGCGCACGCACACGTGAGCGCAACCGCGCCCGACACGCCGCGCCGATCACCCCGCCTTGTTCACACCCCGCCGAGATCGACGAGCGGATGCGCGAACAGTTTCCACGGCGACGTCAGGAAATGCCGCACGCGCTCGGCGCGCAGTTCGACCAGCGACGCCGGCGCCCAGCGCGGCTTGCGGTCCTTGTCGATCAGGTGCGCGCGCACGCCTTCGCGGAAGTCGCCCTCCTCGATCGCACGCGCGACGATGCCGAGCTCCATCCGGAACGACTCGGCCAGCGTCATCTGCCGCCCGCGCAACAACGCTTCGCGCGTCACGCACAGCATCGTCGGCGAATGGCCGGCGAGCGCGTCGAGCGTCGTCTGCAGCCACTGCCGATGCTCGCGTGCGAGCTCGTCGCGCGCGAACTCCTGCTTCAACGTCGCGACGATCCGCTCGACGGTCGAACGCTTGTCGAAGTGACGCACGATCCAGCACATCTGCGTGTCGAGCGCCGCATGCGGCACGACGTTGCACGGCGGCTCGAACACCTTGCGCAGCGCCGCCAGCACGTCGCCGTCCCATTTGACGCTTTCGATGCGCGTCTCGAACGTATCGAGCCACGACGACGGCACGCACAGATCCGCGAGCTTCGCGATCAGCGCATCGGCGCCGGACAACACCGCGCCGGTCAACCCGACGTACAGCTCGAGCTCGACCGGCATGCGCGCCAGGAAATGCGTCGCGCCGACGTCGGGCACGAGCCCGATGCGCGTCTCGGGCATCGCGATCTTGCTGCGCTCGGTCGCGACGCGCAGCGCCGCGCCCTGCGCGAGGCCCATGCCGCCGCCCATCGTCACGCCGTCCATCAACGCGACCACCGGCTTCGGAAACGTGTGAATGGCGTAGTCGAGCCGGTACTCGTCGACGAAGAACGGCAGCCAGGTTTCGCGCTGCGCGACCATCCGGTGCAGCGCGCGCACGTCGCCGCCCGCGCAGAAGCCCTTCTCGCCAGCGCCGCGCAGCACCACCGCGACGATCTGGTCGTCGCCGCGGCAGCGCTCGAGCAGCGCGGCCAGCTCGCCGATCATCGAATACGACAACGCATTGAGCGCGGCCGGCCGGTTCAGCGTGATCAACGCCACGCGGTTCACCACGCGGAACAGCACCTCGGGCGCGGGTTGCGCGAAGCGGTCATCGGTCGTCATCGGCGTGCTCATCGTTGCGTATCTCCATCGGTATGCCATTGCGACGCGCGCTTGCCGAGAAACGCGGCCACGCCCTCGCGCGGATCGGCGGTATCGAACAGGTCGACGAAGCGTTCGCGTTCGACCGCGAGCGCCGCACTGCGCGGCACGCCGCGGCGTGCGAGGCCGATCAGCTCCTTGCTGTACGCGAGCGCATGCGGACTCTGCCGCACGACGTTGCGCGCGAGCGCCAGCGCCGCGTCGCGCGCGGCGCCGCTTTCGACGACGTCTTCGACCAGCCCGATGCGCAGCGCGGTGGCCGCATCGACGCGCGCGCCAGCCAGGATCATCTTCTTCGCCCAGCCTTCGCCGACGAGCCAGGGCAGCGTCTGCGTGCCGAGCCCGCACGGCAGCAGGCCGACGGACGCCTCGGGCAGCGCCATCTGTGCATGCGTCTCCGCGATGCGCATGTCGCACGCGAGCGCGCATTCGAGGCCGCCGCCCATCGCATAGCCGTTGATCGCCGCGATCGTCACGACGCGCGCGTCGTGCAGCGTCTCGAACGCCGCGCCGAAGCGCGCGGCCATCGCGCGCGCGACCGCGGCGTCGCCGTCGGCGAACGTGTTCAGATCGGCGCCGGCGCTGAAGAACTTCGGGCCGTCGCCGGTGATCACCAGCGCGCGCACGCGCGGGTTCGCGTTCAGTTCGGCGACGGTGTCCTGCAGTTGCCGCAGTCCGTCGGCGGTAAAGGCGTTCGCGGGCGGACGCTTGAGCGTCGCGCACGCGATCGCGCCGTCGTCGACGTAGTCCAGTTCGATCATCACGCGTCCTTCTTGCCAGCCGGTTGGTACAGGCGGATCACCGCCGAGAAATCGAGTTGCCCGTCGCCGCGGCTGCTCATCGTCTGGTACAGCTGCTGCGCGAGCGCGCCGAGATAGACGGGCTGGCGCGCCTGCCGCGCGGCATCGTTCGCGAGGCCGAGATCCTTCAGCATCAGATCGGTGCCGAAGCCGCCGCTGTAGCCGCGCGACGAAGGCGCGGTGTCGATCACGCCCGGATACGGGTTGTAGGTGTCCGAGCTCCAGCAGCGGCCCGTCGACGTGTTGACGATGCCGGCCAGCACCTTCGGATCGATGCCGAGCGCGACGCCGAGCGACATCGCCTCCGACACGGCCGCCATCGAGATGCCGAGCACGAGGTTGTTGCAGACCTTCGCGACCTGCCCCATCCCGGTCGCGCCGCAGTGGACGATGTTCTTGCCCATCGCGGCGAGCACGGGCTTCACGCGCTCGAAATCGGCGTCGCTGCCGCCGACCATGAAGGTCAGCGTGCCGGCGGCCGCGCCGCCGGTGCCGCCCGACACCGGCGCATCGACGAACGCGCCGCCATGCTCGCGCACGAGCGCGCCGAACGCCTGCGCGCTCGCGGGGTCGATCGTGCTCGAATCGATCACGGTTGCGCCGGCGCCCAGGCCGGCCAGCACGCCGTTCTCGCCGGCGAGCACCGAGCGCACGTGCGGCGCGGCCGGCAGCATCGTGATCACGAACGCCGCGCCGGCCGCCGCATCGCGCGGCGACGCGGCCACCTGCGCGCCGGCGTCCTGCAGCGCGCGCAATGCATCGGCGCTCAGGTCGAACGCATGCACTTCGCGGCCGGCCTTCAGCAGGTTCAGCGCCATCGGCGCACCCATGTGGCCGAGGCCGATGAATCCGATCTTCATGTTGGTGTCCTCCCCGGCTCAGTGCAGCCGGATCGTCGTGTTGACCGGGCCGGCCGTCGTATCGTCGTCGAACCAGCGCGCGGTGACCGTCTTGGTCTGCGTGTAGAACTGCACGACCTGCTTGCCGTACGGGCCGAGATCGCCGAGCTTCGAGCCGCGCGAGCCGGTGAAGCTGAAGAACGGCACGGGCACCGGGATCGGAATGTTGATGCCGACCTGGCCGACGTCGATCTCGCTCTGGAACTTGCGCGCGGCCGCGCCGCTCTGCGTGAAGAGGCCCACGCCGTTGCCCATCGGGTTCGCGTTGACGAGCGCGATGGCTTCGTCGAGCGTGTCGACCTCCATCACGACGAGCACCGGCCCGAAGATTTCGTGCGTGTAGATCGTCATGTCGGTCGTCACGGCGGAGAAGATGGTCGGACCGATGAAGTTGCCGTCCTCGAAGCCGGGCACCTTCACATCGCGGCCGTCGAGTTCGAGCTTCGCGCCCTCCTTGACGCCCGCATCGATCAGCGACAGGATGCGCGCCTTCGCGCCGCGCGACACCACCGGGCCGACGTCGGTGCCCGCTTCCGAGCCCGCGTTGACCTTCAGCGTCTTCGCCTTCGCGACGATGTCGGGCAGCCACTCGCGCGCGCTGCCGACGAGCACCGCGACGGAAGTCGCCATGCAGCGCTGGCCGGCCGCGCCGAAGCCCGCGCCGACCAGCGCGTTGATCGCCTGCTCGCGGTTCGCGTCGGGCAGCAGGATCGCGTGGTTCTTCGCGCCCATCATCGACTGCACGCGCTTGCCGTGCTGGCTGCCGAGGTTGTACACGTGCGTGCCGACGGCCGTCGAGCCGACGAACGAAATCGCCTTCACGAGCGGATGCGTGCAGATCGCGTCGACGACTTCCTTGCCGCCGTGCACGACGTTCAGCACGCCCTGCGGCACGCCGGCCTCGATCGCCAGCTCGACCAGTTCCATCGTCGACAGCGGGTCCTGCTCGGACGGCTTCAGCACGAACGTGTTGCCGCACACGATCGCCATCGGGAACATCCACAGCGGGATCATCGCCGGGAAGTTGAACGGCGTGATGCCGGCGCAGACGCCGAGCGGCTGGCGCAGCGTGTAGGTGTCGACGCCGCCCGCGACGTTCTCGGCGAATTCGCCGAGCTGCAGCGTGCCGATCGAGCAGGCATGCTCGACCACTTCGAGGCCGCGGAAGATGTCGCCTTCGGCATCCGGCAGCGTCTTGCCCTGCTCGGCGGTCAGCGTCTTCGCGATGCGCTGCTGGTTCGCGCGCACGAGCGCCTGGAACTTCAGCATGATCCGCATGCGCGCGGAGATCGGCGTGTTCTTCCAGGTCGCATAGGCGGCGTGCGCGGCCTGCACGGCCGCGTCGACTTCCGCCGCGGTCGCGAACGGCACGCGCGCGAGCACCTGTTGCGTGGCCGGATTGACGATGTCGCGCCACTCGCTCGTGGCGGACTCGACGAAGGCGCCGTCGATCAGCAGCTTGACCGTCGGCACGTCTTGCCCCGGCTGGGGCGTCGCATTCGCGTTCATCGGTGTGCTCTCCTTGCAGTGGGCCGCGTCGCGCGCTCGCGCCGGGCGGCCGGGTCAGTCGGTTCGATCGGTTAGATCATCTTCTGCCGCGTCGACGGGCCGCGCATGATCGCCGCAAGCGGCGCGCCCGGCCCGCCGGCGGTCACTTCAGTTCGGCGGCGAAATCTTCTTCCCAGTACTCGCCGGGCATGCGTGCGGTCGCATCGTCGCCGCGCTCGATCTCGCGGCGGCGCAGCTCGACGCGACGGATCTTCCCCGAGATGGTCTTCGGCAGCTCGGCGAACTGCAGCCGGCGAATGCGCTTGTACGGCGCGAGCTTCTCGCGCGAAAAGCGGAAGATCTCCAGCGCGAGCGCCGGGCTTTCCTCGAAGCCGTCGCGCAACGTGATGAAGGTCTTCGGCACCGACAGCCGCACCGGGTCCGGGCTCGGCACCACGGCCGCTTCCGCGATCGCCGGGTGCTCGATCAGCACGCTTTCGAGCTCGAACGGGCTGAGCCGGTAGTCGGACGACTTGAACACGTCGTCCGCGCGGCCGACGTACACGTAGTAGCCGTCGTCGCCGCGCATCGCGATGTCGGACGTGCGGTAGTGGCCGTCGCGCATCGCGTACGCGGTCGCATCCGGGTTGTTCGCGTAGCCGTTCATCAGCCCGACCGGGCGCATCGCGCCGGTGCCGCCGCCGAGCGGCAATGCGACCTCGCCTTCGCCGACGGGCGCGCCGTCCGGGTCCAGCAGTGCGATCCGGTAGCCGGGCAGCGGCCGGCCCATCGAGCCCGCGACGACCGGCTGCCCCGGCGTGTTGCCGATCAGGCAGGTGGTTTCGGTCTGGCCGTAGCCGTCGCGAATCGTGATGCCCCACGCCTTCTTCACGCGCTCGATGATCTCCGGATTGAGCGGCTCGCCCGCGCCGACGATCTCGCGCAGCTGCACGTCGAACGTCGCGAGCGGCTGCTGCACGAGCATGCGCCACACGGTGGGCGGCGCGCACAGCGTCGTCACGCGGTATTTGACGAGCGCGTCGAGCACCGCCTTCGGCTCGAAGCGCGCGTAGTTGAAGACGAACACGCACGCCTGCGCATTCCACGGCGCGAAGAAGCAGCTCCACGCGTGCTTGGCCCAGCCCGGCGAGCTGATGTTCCAATGGATGTCGCCCGGTTGCAGCCCGATCCAGTACATCGTCGACAGGTGCCCGACCGGGTACGTGCGGTGCGTATGCTCGACGAGCTTCGGCTTCGACGTCGTGCCCGACGTGAAGTACAGCAACATCGCTTCGTTCGACCGCGTGACGGCGTCGGGCTCGAACGCCGCGCTCGCCGCGTAGCCGTCGTTCATCGCGAGCCAGCCGTCGCGCGGCGCGCCGGCCACGATCTTCCGCTTCAGCCCGAGGCCCGCCTGTTCGAACTTCGCGGTTTCGTGCTCGTCGACGATCGCATAGGTCGCGCCGCCGATCTGCACGCGATCGCGCACGTCGTCCGCCGACAGCTGCGTGGTCGCGGGCAGCACGACCGCGCCGAGCTTCATCGCGGCGAGCATCGCGTCCCACAGCTCGACGCGGTTCGGCAGCATCAGCAGGATCCGGTCGCCGCGCACGACGCCGATGCCGCGCAGCCAGTTCGCGATCCGCGACGAGCGCTCGGACATCTGCGCGAACGAATACGGGTCGCCCGTCCCGGTCGCCGCATCGACGATCCACAGCGCGGGCGCGTCGTTGCCGCGCGCCATCGGGTCGAAATAATCGAGCGCCCAGTTGAACGCATCGAGCACCGGCCATTCGAAATCGCGGTACGCGGTTTCGTAGTCGGTGCGATGGCGCAGCAGAAAGTCGCGTGCGTCCAGGAATGCCTGTACCGTCATCGTGTTCTCCCGTCCGCGAGCGTCGGTGCATCGCACCTTGCTCGCGCTCCGTGCCCGAATTGTCTCCATCCATACTGCGGACGACCGGCGCATGCGCCGGTCCCCCATCGTCGCGGCGCACGGTCACGTCGTTGCGTGCCGCGTTCACCGCCTTCACCACCTTCACCACCTTCACCGCGTCGCTGCGTGCCCTGCCTGATTGCCCGTTGCTTCGTTGCGCGCGCAGCCGCTCACAGCTGCCGTGCGATCACCATCCGCTGCACTTCGCTGGTGCCCTCGTAGATCTGCGTGATGCGCGCGTCGCGATAGTGGCGCTCGACCTCGTAGTCGGCGAGGTAGCCGTAGCCGCCGTGGATCTGGATCGCGTCCGAGCACACGCGCTCGGCCATCTCGGATGCGAACAGCTTCGCCTGCGACGCCTCCGACAGGCACGGCAGCCCAGCCGTGCGCAGCTTCGCCGCGTGATGGACGAGCAGGCGCGCCGCGTTGATCTGGGTGGCCATGTCGGCGAGCTTCTGCTGGATCGCCTGATGCTCGGCGATCGGCTTGCCGAACTGCACGCGCTCGCCCGCATAGCGGCGCGCCTTGTCGAATGCGGCGCGCGCGATGCCGAGCGCCTGCGCGGCGATGCCGATGCGTCCGCCCTCGAGATTCGACAGCGCGATCTTCAGCCCTTCGCCGCGATTGCCGAGCAGCGCGTCGGCGGGAAGCGTGCAGTTCTCGAGCGTGATCGGGCACGTGTCGGACGCGCGAATCCCCATTTTCTTTTCGGGCTTGCCGACGATGAAACCCGGCGTGTCGGTCGGCACCAGGAACGCCGAGATGCCGCGCTTGCCGGCATCGGGATCGGTCATGGCAAAAACGATCGCGACGCCGGCGCGCTGGCCGTTGGTCACGAACTGCTTCGCGCCGTTGAGCACCCAGTGGCCGTCGTGCAGCTCCGCGCGGGTGCGCAGGTTGTGCGCCTCGGAGCCGGCGTGCGGCTCGGTCAGGCAGAACGCGCCGATCACGCGGCCGGCCGCCATCTCGGCGAGCCAGCGATCCTTCTGCGCCGGCGTGCCGAAGCCGAGGATCGGCCCGCAGCCGACCGAGTTGTGCACGCTCATCATCGTCGCGCAGGCGGCGTCGCCGGCCGCGATCTCCTCCATGGCGAGCGCGTACGCGACGTAGTCGGTATAGGCGCCGCCCAGCTCCTGCGGCACGATCATCCCGAGCAGGCCGAGCTCGCCGAGCTGCGCGACGACGGTGTCGGGCAAGCGCGCGTCGTGGTCCCACTGCGCGGCGTTCGGCGCCAGCACCTCGGTGGCAAAGGCGCGCGCGGCGTCGCGGATCATCCGCTGATCTTCGGTGTAAAGCTCGTCCATGGTCCTGCCGTCTCCTGCGGCCGCCTGTGACGGCCGTCGTTTCGTTTCGATGCAACAAGTGTAGGCAAGCGCGCGCCGGTGTTCGATGCTCGCGCCGCTCATTTACACTGAGCGTTTTTGCCATACCGGCGATACGGATGAAGCAGGACGAAAGGGGAACCATCGCGATCAGCCTGGTCGCGTACAGCGTCGCGCTGGCCGCCCGCCGCGGCGTCGCGGCGGAGCCGCTGCTCGCGCAGGCCGGCATCGCGCCCGCGCTGCTCGCGCAGCCGCGCGCGCGCGTGAGCGCGCAGCAATACGGCGCGCTGTGGAATGCGATCGCGCGCGCGCTCGACGACGAGTTTTTCGGGCAGGACCGCCATCCGATGCGCAGTGGCAGCTTCATCGCGATGAGCCAGGCCGCGCTGTCCGCGCAGGACGGGCTGCGCGCGATGGCGCGCGCGGTGAACTTCATGCACTGCGTGCTCGACGATCTCCACGCGGAGCTCGACGCCAATCCGCAGCGTGTGCGGCTGCGCTTCGTGCACCGCAACAACGGCGCTGCGCCGGCGATGTTCACGTACGCTACCTATTTCATCATCGTGTACGGGCTCACCTGCTGGCTGATCGGGCGGCGCATCCCGGTGCTGCACGCGAGCTTCCGCTGCGACACGCCGCCCGCCGATCACGAGTATCCGTCGATGCTGTGCGACGACATGCGGTTCAACCAGCCCGATTCATATGTCGATTTCGATCCGGAATTCGCGACGCTGCCCGTCGTGCAGAACGCAAAGACGCTGAAAACCTTCCTGCGCAACGCGCCGGCCAGCTTCATCGTCAAGTACCGCAATCCGAACGCGCTCGCGCAGCGCGTGCGCGCCGTGCTGCGCGGGATGCCGCCCGCGTCGTGGCCGGGCGCGGACGGGATGGCCGCGCGGCTGCACGTGGCCGAGGCGACGCTCAGGCGCAAGCTGCACCAGGAAGGCCAGGCCTACCAGTCGATCAAGGACACGCTGCGACGCGATCTCGCGTTCGAGGCGCTGGCCGATCCGTCGCGCACGATCGCCGACGTCGCGGCGGCCACCGGGTTCGCGGAACCGAGCGCGTTCTACCGCGCGTTTCGCAAATGGAGCGGGCGCAGCCCGGCCGAGTACCGTGAAGAGGCGCTTGCGCGCGCGGGCGGCGCGCGCTGAACGCCGCCGCCTTCGCGCTTTCCGCCGAAAGCGCCTAATCTTCAAGCATCGGGCCAACGCCCATTTCCGCGAGCCGGACGGCGTGCGGCCGCGCGCCGCCCGGACGCCCCGATGCGCATTCATCGTCACGCGCCGCCGGCGCCCGCCGTGCGCGGCGCCCGTTCCCGTCACCCGCTGTCCGCGCGGGTCGCGCGCGCCGCGCTGTTCGCGGCGCTGCTCGTCGTGTGCGCGGCGGTTGCCGCTCCAGGCGCCGCCGCGCCGGCCAACGCGCCCGCCGCCGCGGCGCCGGTCGTCGTGATTCCGGTCAACGGCGCGATCGGCCCGGCCAGTGCCGACTTCATCGTCCGGTCGCTCGACCGTGCGGCAAGCGTGCATGCGCCGCTCGCGATCCTGCAGCTCGATACGCCCGGCGGGCTCGACACGTCGATGCGCCAGATCATCAAGGCAATCGTCGGCTCGCCGGTGCCCGTGGCGGCCTTCGTCGCGCCGGGCGGCGCACGGGCCGCGAGCGCCGGCACCTATATCGTCTACGCGAGCCACGTCGCCGCGATGGCGCCCGGCACCAATCTCGGCGCGGCGTCGCCGGTGCAGTTCGGGATCGGCGGCGGCGCGCCGGGTACGCCGCGATCGTCGCCTGCCGCGGCCTCGGGCGCATCCGGCACGTCGGCGACGTCGGCCGAATTGCCGAACGACACGCAATCGACCGAAATCCGCAAGGCGACGCAGGACGCCGCCGCGTACATCCGCGGCCTCGCGCAGCTGCGCGGGCGCAATGCCGACTGGGCCGAGCGCGCGGTGCGCGAGGCCGTGAGCCTGTCCGCGAACGACGCGCGCGCGCAGCACGTCGTCGATCTGATCGCGCAGGATCCGGCCGATCTCGCGCGCCGGCTCGACGGCCGCACCGTGACGACGAGCGCCGGCACGCTGCGGCTCGCGACCGCGCACGCGCCGCTCGTCGTGCTCGCGCCCGACTGGCGCAGCCGCTTCCTGTCGATCGTCGCCGATCCGAACGTCGCGCTGATCCTGCTGACGATCGGCATCTACGGGCTGTTCTTCGAATTCGCGAATCCGGGCTTCGTGCTGCCGGGCGTGGCCGGCACCATTTGCCTGCTGATCGGCCTGTTCGCGATGCAGTTGCTGCCGGTCAGCTATGCGGGCCTCGGGCTCGTGCTGCTCGGGCTCGGCTGCCTCGTCGCCGAGGCATTCCTGCCGACCTTCGGCGTGCTCGGCTTCGGCGGGATCGTCGCGTTCACGATCGGCGCGCTGATGCTGATCGACACCGACGTGCCGGGCTACGGCATTCCGTGGCCGCTGATCGCGGGCCTCGCGGCCGCCGGCGCGCTGCTGGTGGCCGGCGTGTCGAGCGTCGCGCTGCGCGCGCGGCGGCGGCCGGTCGTGACGGGCGCCGAGGCGATGCTGGGCAGCGTCGGCGAAGTGCTCGACGACGGCCTGCGTCCGGACCAGCCGCACGGCGCCGCCGGCCCCGCGCCGTCGGCGGCGGGCTGGGCGCGCGTGCACGGCGAGCGCTGGCGCGTCGCGAGCAGCACGCCGCTGGCGGCCGGCTGTCGCGTGCGCGTCACCGGCCGCCACGGACTGACGCTCACCGTCACGCCGCTCTACGACGTGCCGGCACACGAACCACAACAGCGGGGAGCCCCGTCATGATCGGCTATACGTTCGGCTTCGGCAGCGTCCTGATCGTCTTCGTCGTGGTGCTCGTCGCCTCGTCGATCCGCGTCTTCCGCGAGTACGAGCGCGGCGTCGTGTTCATGCTCGGCCGCTTCTGGAAGGTCAAGGGGCCGGGCCTCGTGCTGATCATCCCGATCGTCCAGCAGGTCGTGCGGATCGACCTGCGCACCGTCGTGTTCGACGTGCCCGCGCAAGACGTGATCACGCGCGACAACGTGTCGGTGAAGGTCAATGCGGTCGTGTATTTCCGCGTCGTCGATCCGGAAAAGGCCGTGATCCAGGTCGCGCGCTTCTTCGAGGCGACGAGCCAGCTCGCGCAGACGACGCTGCGCGCGGTGCTCGGCAAGCACGAACTCGACGCGCTGCTCGCCGAGCGCGAGCAGTTGAACGCCGACATCCAGAAGACGCTCGACGCGCAGACCGACGCGTGGGGCATCAAGGTGTCGACGGTCGAGATCAAGCACGTGGACCTGAACGAGACGATGATCCGCGCGATCGCGCGGCAGGCCGAGGCCGAGCGCGAGCGGCGCGCGAAGGTGATCCATGCGGAAGGTGAATTGCAGGCGTCGGAGAAGCTGTTGCAGGCCGCGCAGCGGCTCGCGCAGCAGCCGCAGGCGATGCAGCTGCGCTACCTGCAGACCCTGACGACCATCGCGGCGGACAAGAATTCGACGATCGTGTTTCCGCTGCCGATCGATCTGCTCGGGGCGTTGCTGGACCGGCTGGGCGCACCGCCCGAGCGTTGAGGCTCGGATATGCCGGGCGCCGGCGCCGATGGGTGCGGCGGCGCCCGCGTCCGGTGCGCGTCAGGCCAGCAGCTTGCGCTCGGTCTTGCCGTACTTGATCGACTTCTCGTCGGGAATCATCAGCCCGGTGTGCTCGTCGCGGCCCTGCAGCAGGAAGCGCGCGTCCGGGTTGCCGATCTGTTCGGACGCGAGCTTGCTGTCCGCGCCGATCTCGCCCTTCTTCATCCGGTTGACGATCACGCCGGCTGCGGTGTCCTTGAAATCGCGCAGCATCCACGCGTCGCCGTCGCTGTCGCCGAACACCAGCAGCGGGCCGTAGCCCTTCTTCGACGCGAGGACGTTGCGGATCCCCACCGTCTTGCCGGGCCCCCAGTTGAAATGCCAGCCGGCCGGATAGGTGCTCGTGTACTTGCCGTCCTGCATGTCGAGCCGCAGGCCGATCACGTTCTCGGGCGCCACGCCGTAGCCGTAGTTCGGGTTGCCGGCGAACACGCGCACGACGTCGTCGAGCGACGCGGTGCTCACGTATACGTCGATGCCGTTCGCGCGCAGCGTATGCATCACCGAGCGGATCTCCTCGTGAATGCGGATGCCGTGGAAATGCGTATCGGCCACCACGCCCGCCTTGCCCGGCAGCGCCTTCGGGCTTTCGTAGCGGACCTTGCGCAGCGCGTCGCCGATGCCGTAGTTGTTCGACGCTTGCGCCATCGCCTGCAGCTCGGCGGTCGTCATGTTCTTGTAGAAGTAGATGATCCACTTGTAGCCGACTTCGAGCGGATGCGTGTCGCAGATCGCGTCGTACATGAAGTACAGCTTCGCGCGGAAGTCCTTGAACTGGTCGGTCTCGCGAATCTCGTCGAGGCTCTTGTCGCCGCCGAAGCCCTGGTAGTTCGCATAGAGCCAGCGGTAGTCGGACTCGACGTCGGCGGCGAGATCCTCCATCGTCACCGGCTTGCCGTCGACGGTCGTGTAGTCCTTCATGAACGCGCCCTTCGGCACGTCCTTCCACATCACGCCGACGAACTCGTCGGGCGTCAGCTTGTATTGCAGATGGTTGATCTGGTACATCAGCAACGCTTCTTCGCAGTCGTTCATGATGCACGTGTTGTCCCAGTCGAACACCGCATACGGGCGGCGCTTGGCGTCGTAGCCCGCGCTCGCGACGCCATGCCGGTCGAGCACCATCTGCAGGCGCGCGGCGTTGAACGGCGACCAGCGGCCGGGGTCCAGCGCGTCCGGCGCGGTCGCGCTCTTCGCGCCGGCCATGCCGGCCTTGAGCATCAGCGGCGTCGCAGCGGTCGCCGCGGCAAGGGTGTTGATGAACTTGCGGCGTTGCATGGTATCTCTCCGTTGAAATGCCGAATCGGCTTCGGCCGCTGCCCCGCGCGACGCGCGACACATCGCCCCCATTCGAGGCCGCAAAGGCGTCGAATGGGGGCGAATGATGTGACGAAATTATTTCGGCAATTTGACAGCGTCGCGCCACGACGCGACGGCGAATTGATCCGGCGCGACATCCGGACGCGTGCGCGGACCTCGCGTGGGGCGCTGCGCCGCGTCCTGGTGCCTCCCGTCCCTACCGCGGTTGCCGGCCGCCGTTCTCGAACCCGAGCGGCGCAGCGCTGCGTGACTTCAAGGCCGGTTACATACACACCGCATTGCGAAGGCTCGAACCGGCGCTCTCATATATGACATGACGCGCCGGCCCGCCGCGCAGAACGGCAACCGGAGCGCGACGAAGGACGACGCCCGCGCCGCGCCACGCCCTGCAACTCGACGGTTCCGGCGGTGCGTGCGCCGAAATGCGTACAATCGCGGCTTCATTTCCCGGAGGTGCCGCGATGGCCATGAAGAAAACCGATCTCGAAAAGAACAAGGCGCTGAAGCTCACGCAAGCGATGAAGCAGTCCGGCTCCGCGCGCTTCGGCAAGGGCGCCGACGAAGCGGCGAAGCTCGATCGCCGCGCGCAGCGCAAGCTCGACCAGGAACAGGGCCTCGTGCCGTTCGCGTGCAAGCTCAACGCCGAACTCGTCGAACAGCTGAAGGCGCGTGCGGCCACCCATCCGAACGGGATGACGGGCCTGCTGTCCGAACTGCTCGTGAACGGCCTCGCGCAGCGCGACGCGTGAGCGCCGCGCGACGCCCAAATAGTCGTTGACAACGCCGTACGACATCGACACACTCGTTCGCATGCCTACGTTCAAGCTCATCGCCATCGCGATTCATTGCTCGGTGAACATTCGAAAGAATGGATCACGGGAGGCGCTTGTGCGTTAGCATCCGAGCAGTACGCATGTCACACGAGGCCTCACCGGAAACGGATGAGGCCTTTTTGTTCTGGTGCGCTTCATTCGTCCGGCCCAACGAATGGAGCAGACGATGGACCAGGCAAGCTTGTTGTTCGACCGTCCCGACTCGCGCCGCGCCGGCGCGATCGCGTTACCGACCGTCGTGATCCGCTTCGCGGTTGCACCGCACACGACACTGACGTGGCGCGCGCCGAGCGATGCGGAAATCCGCGCGCACGGCGCCGCGCTGTGGATCACGCGCCCGCCGAGCGTCGACGACTACTGGGTGCAGCCGGGCGACGTGCTGCGCATCGCGCGCGGCGATCGCATCTGGCTCGGCACCTACGACGGCCGCCCCGCCGAAGCATCGATCACGACCGCATACGTGCGGCGCGGCGACCGCCTCGGACGCACGCTCGCGCGGGTGCGCGGCTGGCTCGCCGCAAGAGGGAGAAGGCGGGACTGACGCTGCGCTGCCGCGCAACGCGTTGACGCGGCGAACGACCGCGTCGGAAAACGAACGCAACCGCGGCGCAATCGGCCGCGGGTGCGCTTCGAGTGGCGCGGCACGCCGCTGCGTGCCGCGCGCGATCGCGCGCCCTGCGCAGCTTTCACATGCAATGCATGCGTCAGGTGCTGGCGGCGAGACGCGGGCCCGTACCGCGGGGTGTGGTGTCGACGTCCGGACGTTGCGCCGCCTGCGAGGTCACCCACGGATCGATGCCCTGCTTTTGCACCTCCTCGAGGAACGACACACGCGTGCGCCAGTAATCCGCTTGTAGTTTCGCATCGATGACGCGCTGTTCGGCCGTGAACAGTTCCATGCGCGCCGTGACGAGCATCGACGCAGCGGTTTTTTCCGGCGTGGGGGCGTGCCGCATCGCCCAACGGCTGATCCAGTTCAACATGCTGACCTCCGTGATGACGGACGAACCCGCATCGGGCTATCGCAACCGGTCGCGCGTGCCCGAACGCGCAACGACCGTTACCGCACTTCGCCGCCTGGCCTGCACGGACTGCGACTCCCCCGCGTCGGCAGCGATCGGCCGGCGTGCGTGCACGGTTCATCTATCGTAGAAAGACTTGCCGGTTAACGCGATGGCGTCTTGCGATCTTTTACACAGAAACCACAGTCGCGCGAGCGGCGCGAAATCGCAGTTGCGCACGCGCCGGCTTCGGAGCAGCATAGCCCGATGTCCGCCGCCGCCCGGCCTGCCGAACGGCCGGCGCGCGCAGTTGCCCGCCCGTTCGGGCGGGCGCGCCCTTGCAGGCGAACCCTCTCTACCGCACGGCGTCGTGCCGTCGCCGTCGTACCCGCCACCGAATCGTTTCCATCGTTTGCGCCCGGCCGCTTCGCCCGAACCGGTAAAATGCGCGCCGCCGTCGCGCGACGTGCATCTGCAACGTGCATCTGCGGCCGTCCGCGCGAACGCGCGCGATCGCGCCCCGCGACTATATCGTCCGAGCTATCCACGCTATTACAATCCGCCGATAGCGTCGCAATAGTGGCTGGTTACAGTACGCCGGCCTCGCGCTGGCTTACAACAATTCGGCACGAACAACAAGCAACACGACAACCCGACCGGAGAAACGCCTTCATGGAATCCATCAAGCGGTATTTCGGCTTCGCTGAAGCCGGCACCGACTTCCGCACCGAAATACTCGCGGGCGTCACCACGTTCCTGACGATGGCCTACATCATCTTCGTCAACCCTGCGATTCTCGGCGACGCCGGCATGCCGAAGGAATCGGTGTTCGTGGCGACCTGCCTCGTCGCGGCGCTTGCGTCGATCATCATGGGCCTGTACGCGAACTATCCGATCGCGTGCGCGCCCGGCATGGGCCTGAACGCGTATTTCGCTTACACCGTCGTCAAGGGCATGGGCTTCACGTGGCAGGCAGCGCTCGGCGCAGTGTTCATCTCCGGCTGCCTGTTCCTGCTCGTCACGCTGTTGCGCGTGCGCGAGGCGATCGTCAACGGCATTCCGAAATCGCTGCGCATCTCGATCACCGCCGGCATCGGCCTGTTCCTCGGCATCATCTCGCTGAAGACGTCCGGCGTGATCGTCGGCAGTCCCGCGACCCTCGTCACGCTCGGCGACCTGCACAAACACGACACGATCCTCGCGATCGTCGGCTTCTTCACGATCGTCACGCTCGACTATCTGCGCGTGCGCGGCGCGATCCTGATCGGCATCATCGGCGTCACGGTCCTGTCGTTCTTCTTCGGCGACAACCAGTTCCATGGCGTGTTCTCCGCCCCGCCGTCGATCGACGCGACGCTGTTCAAGCTCGACATCGGCGCCGCGCTGTCGACCGGCATCATCAACGTGATCCTCGTGTTCTTCCTCGTCGAGCTGTTCGATGCGACCGGCACGCTGATGGGCGTCGCGAACCGCGCCGGCCTGCTCGTCGAAGGCAAGATGGACCGCCTGAACAAGGCGCTGCTCGCCGACAGCACCGCGATCGTCGCGGGCTCGGTGCTCGGCACGTCGTCGACCACCGCGTACATCGAGAGCGCCTCGGGCGTGCAGGCCGGCGGCCGCACGGGCGTGACGGCGATCACCGTCGCCGTGCTGTTCCTCGCCTGCCTGTTCATCGCGCCGCTCGCCGGCGTCGTGCCCGGCTACGCGACGGCGCCCGCGCTGCTGTACGTGTCGTGCCTGATGCTGCGCGAGATGGTCGACGTCCCGTGGGACGACGCGACCGAAGCCGTGCCGGCCGCGCTCACCGCGCTGCTGATGCCGTTCACGTATTCGATCGCGAACGGCGTCGCGTTCGGCTTCATCGCATACGGCGGCCTGAAGCTGCTGACCGGCCAGGCCCGCACGGTCAAGCCGATCGTCTGGATCATCGCGGCCGTGTTCCTGTTCCGCTACTTCTACCTCGGCGGCGAGTGACCCACGCGCCGCGGCGCGACCCACGATGACGCAACGCCACCTTCGGGTGGCGTTTTCGTTGGGGCGCGCATGCGGCGCACGCGCCGCCGCATCACGCGTCTGCCTGCCGAAGCACCCAGCGCGCGAACGTGCGCAGCGGGCCGTCGCCCAATTCGAGCGCTTCGGGCACCACGAGACAGAAGCGCTTGACCACGCCGCGGCCGTCCGGCCAGGGCGCCGCGAGCAAGCCCTGCGCGATCTCGGCTTCCACGTAGAGCCGCGGCACCAGCGCGACGCCAAGCCCGGCCAGCGCCGCGGCGATCAGCATCGAATAAAGATCGTGGCGCGCGCCGGCAGCCGGGTTGTCGACCGGCAATCCCGTCTCCTGCACGTAGGCCGACCACGCGTCGGGCGTCTGCCGCTTGTGCAGGCGCGGCAGCGTGCCGAGCAGCGCGTCCGGGTGCCCGCCCGCGAGCAGCGACGGGCGGCAGACCGGCACCAGCACCTCCTCGCACAACCGATACGTATGCATGCCGGCCCACGCCGGATGCTCGAAATGAATCGCGGCATCGAAGCCGCTGCCGGCGAGCACGAACGGCTCAGCCCGATCGGCCAGATGCACGGTGATGTTCGGATGCTCCGCCTGGAATCCGCCGAGCCGCGGAATCAGCCAACGCGTCGCGAAGGTCGGCGTCACCGCGATGTCGATGCTGCCGCCGTCGCCCGCCTGCCCCATCAGGTACTGGCTGTCGCGCTCGAGCCGGTCCAGCACTTCGCGCACCTGCGCCGCGTAACGCGCGCCGTTCGGCACGACCCGCACGCGGTTGCCGACACGCTCGAACAGCGCCACGCCCAGGAACGCCTCGAGCCGGCCGATCTGCCTGCTGATCGCGCCTTCGGTCAGCGCGAGCTCGTCGGCGGCCCGCGCGAAGCTGCCGTGCCGCGCGGCGGCCTCGAATGCCATCAAGGCCGAGTTGCTCGGAATCCTGCGTCGCGTCACGTTTCCCCCGGTTGGGCCACAGCTTGATCGAATGTCACTGAACGATGACGAATCATCGTTTTTCCACCGTTCGGCGACTCACTATCATGACAAAAACTCAATCAACGAGCCAGCCCGCCGATGCCGACGGCCGCTCGCCACCCGTGGAGAAGTCATGATCTATGCCGTTGAATGCAGCATCGCCGAGCCGGCCGTCGAAGCCGAGTGGAACGACTTCTACAGCCGCGTCAAACTGCCCGCGCTGATCTCCGTGTCGGGCTTTCGCACGTCGCAACGCTTTCGCGCGCTCGGCGGCGACGGCCCCGTCTATCTGGCGCTGCATACGATCGACGCGCCGGACGTGCTGACGTCGGCCGAGTATCGCGCGAAGGGCGGCGGCAATTTCGCACGCTGGCAGCCGCACATCGTCGAGTGGCGCCGCAACGTGTACGACAGCGCCGCGCCCGCGCCGGCCGTCGCCGACGGCCAATGGCTGGCCGTGAGCGACGACGCCGCGCCGTTCGCCCAGGCCGGCATCGCCGCCGCCGCGCTGCATGCGGTCGCGCTGGATCGTCGGCCGGCCCACCGCTGGCTGGCCGTGCTCGATCGCGACGGAGCACGGCTCGCGTCGCACGCAGCCGGCGCGGCGATCCGGCTCTATGCGCCGATCGGCGAGCAGCTCGTCGGCACGCCGGCCACGGCCGCCGCACGCTGACGGGAGCCGGCCATGCCCAGCGTCACGATTTTCATCGCCGAGGCCGGCATGCCGGCGCAGACGTCCCTCGCCGCGCTGTCGTCGGCATGCGACACGCTCTGCACCGACGTGCTGAATGCCGCGCCCGGCACCGTCCACGTCGCGTTCGTGCCAGTGCGGCACGGCTGCGGACACCCGGTCAGCGCGGAGATCCGCTTTCGCCTCGGCCCACTGCGCACCGCCGAATTGATCGATCGATTCATGGCTTCGCTCGACCGCGAAATTCTCTGCCACACCGGCTTGGTCGCGCGCATCCGCTGCTTCGGCCACGACAGCGCCCACCTTCACGCCCGGAACTGACCATGAACCCGTCCATTGCGCGCCCGCCGTTCCCGTGCCGTCAGATCGGCGATTTCTCCGTCATTGCGCTCAGCGACGGCACGCTGAGCGCCGGCCTCGATCTGCTGTCGAACATCGACGTCGACGCGGCCGCGGGCATCATGCAGCGGGCCGGCGTGCCGGCGCCGTCCGACGTCAACATCAACTGCTATGTGATTCGCGGCGGCGGCCGGACCGTGCTGGTCGACGCCGGCGCCGGCGGCTTCCGCAACTGGGGCGGCCTGCTGCCGGCGGCGCTGTCGCAAGCCGGGATCGATGCGCGCGACATCGACACGATCCTGCTGACGCACGCGCATCCCGACCATATCGGCGGCCTGCTCGATGCGCGCGAACAGCCGGCCTTCCCGCGCGCCGAGGTGCTGATTCACGACCGGGAACGGGCGTTCTGGCTGGATCACGACGCATACGAACGCGCCAGCGAGCGCGCACGCGGGAATTTCGAGCTGGCACGGCGCGCGTTCGACGCCTGTCGCGCGCAGCTGCGCACCATCGCAGGCGGCAACGTGCTGCCCGGCATCGCGGCGGTGCCGCTGCCGGGCCACACGCCCGGCCATACCGGCTATCGCGTCGAATCGCGCGGCGAGCGCCTGCTGATCTGGGGCGATCTCGTGCATTTCGCGCCGGTTCAGGTCGCGCACCCCGACGTGTCGATCGCGTTCGACCACGATGCGTCGCTGGCATGCGCGACGCGCGCGGCCACGCTCGCGCACGCCGCTGGGGAGAACCTGATGATCGCGGGCATGCACCTCGCCGATACGGGCTTCGCTCGCATCGCCCGCGCGCACGGCGCGACCGACGGCGCGTATGCGCTGGTCGCGACGGATTGAACGCGATGGAATCCTGACGGGTTCGGGCGGCGCGAACCGGGCGCAATGCGACGCGCGGGTCGCCGCACGCGCGGCGCCGCATGCGCGCCGCGCCGATACGACACGGGCGCCGGAATTCGGCGCCCGCTGCGTCACTACCCGAGCGTGCGGCTCAGCGCCAGTTCGCCTCGTAGAAGCGCACGTAGCCGCTGCGCAGCGTCACGCATTGCGCGCGCGTTTCGGACAAGAGCCGCCGTGCGGCCGCCTCGATGCGCTCGCGATGCTGGTCGTACGCGCCGACCATGTCCTCGAAGCGCGGCGACGCGGCGCCGAAATGGTCTTCCAGCGCTTCGGCCGTGATCTGGCATTTGACGCGCTCGCCATTCACGAGCGCCGTGAATCCGAGCATCAGGTCGCGCCCCGAATATTCGGGCTTCTCGTTCGTGAAATGGATCTGCATGGCGCCGCCCTTCGTCCGGTAGTCAACACGTGACCGCGTCCGTCGTCCGCCACCGGCCGGACGAAAATGGACGCGGGCTCGCCGGCAGGGGCGTCGCCCACGGGCTTGTCGCGCGGACGATGCATGCCGGTTGCATTCCACTTTAGACGGTTTCGCGCAGGAGGCAAATTTTGGGCGTGCGTCGTTCCGACGCGCATTTTCGTCCGACCAGCGCGCCCTGCAGCGGCGTGCGCCGCGCGGCGTCAGTGAGGATCGGTGGGCCAGATGTTGAGCGCGATCGCGGCGGTCGTCGCGCCCACCGCGATTGCGGCCGCCCCGTACCGGACGGCGTCGATCGCGTCGAACAGCAAACCGTGGATCGCGACGCCGATGCCGCCGAGCATGATGAAAGTGGCGATGGCCGCCAGCACGACTCTGAGTTCCGTCCGAACCATGATGGGTCTCCCGAACGGATGCATGTCACGTCGCATGCATGTTGCAATGCGGAACACGGCGCGTGCGTGCTCCACTTCCATCATTGCAGGCGGCCGCGTGAAAGCAAGACGGGTTTATACGCGGCGCGCACAACGCGCGCGGCGCTTGTATGATGAGGCGATATCGATCGCGGCCGCCGGGACGCGCGGGCGCAGCCCGCCAAGCGCAGCCCGGATGGCGCCGCGCAACGCGTCACGGCGGGCCGACCGCGACGCACGGTGCCCCGGCACGCGCTTCGGCGCCGCCCGCGGCCGACAGGAGACGACACATGCCTCAACCTTTCGTGCTGCCCGCCGCCGCGGGCCGCAACGACCTGCTCGCACAGGCGCACGCCCGCTCGACGTCGCTCGGCCTGCGCGCGGACGAGCGCCCCGATTTCTCGCCGCTGTCGCGGCTCGCGCTGCGCGAACTCCTCGACACGAACCATGCGCTGTTCGCCCACGCGCGCCCGGTGATGGAGAACCTGCACGCGCAGATCGCCGACACGCAAAGCCTCGTGCTCCTGACCGATGCCGACGGCGTGATCCTGCACAGCATCGGCGACGCGGACTTCATCGAGAAGGCGAACCGCGTCGCGCTGTGCACCGGCGTGTCGTGGGCCGAAGGCACGCGCGGCACCAACGCGATCGGCACCGCGCTCGCGTCGGGCCAGGCCGTCGCCGTGCACGGCGACGAACACTTCCTGCGCGCGAATCACATCCTCACCTGCTCGTGCGCACCGATCATCGATCCGTTCGGCCGCACGCTCGGCACGCTGGACGTGAGCGGCGATCCGCGCGGCTTCAGCCCGCACACGCTCGCGCTCGTGCGAATGTCCGCGCAGCTGATCGAGAACCATCTGTTCGCGAACCGCTGCGCCGAAGCGCTGCGGCTGCGCTTCCACGCCCACGAGGATTGCGTCGACTCGCTGTTCGCCGGGCTCGTCGCGTTCGACCGCGACGGCGGACTGATCGCCGCGAACCGCAGCGCGCAGTTTCAGCTCGGCGCGACGTTCGATGCGCTGCAGCATCGCGGCTGCGACGCGCTGTTCGGCATGCAGTTCAATCAGCTCGCGCAGCAGGCGGCCCGTGCGCCGGGCGCGCCGTTCCAGTTGACGCTGTCGACCGGCGTGCGCGTGCTCGCGCGCTGCGAATTCGCCGAGGCGCGCAAGACGACCGTCGCCGTCACGCCGCCCGCACCGGCGCCCGTCGCCGCGCGCCCGCGCGCGGTCGACCCCGAGGCGATCACGTTCGCGACGCTCGACACCGGCGATACACGGATGGCTGCCGTGCTCGACCGGGTCGCGAAGATCCGCGGGCGCGACCTGCCGCTGCTGATCCTCGGCCAGACGGGCACCGGCAAGGAATGGCTCGCCCGCGCGCTGCACCAGGCGTCGCCGCGCGCCGACGGCCCGTTCGTCGCCGTCAACTGCGCCGCGCTGCCCGATTCGCTGATCGAGGCCGAGCTGTTCGGCTACGAGGACGGCGCGTTCACCGGCGCGCGCAAGCGCGGCAGCCCCGGCAAGATCGCGCAGGCCGACGGCGGCACGCTGTTTCTCGACGAAATCGGCGACATGCCGCTCGCGCAGCAAGTGCGGCTGATGCGCGTGCTGCAGGAACGCGCGGTGATGCCGCTCGGCGGCGCACGCGCGGTGCCGGTCGACGTGCGCGTGGTGTGCGCGACCCACCGCGACCTGCGCGCGATGATCGCCGAGCGCACGTTCCGCGAAGACCTGTTCTACCGGATCAACGGGCTCGCCGTCACGCTGCCGCCGCTCGCCGCGCGCACCGACCTGCCGGTGCTGGTGGAGCGCATCCTCGCGCGGCTCGCGCACAGCGAGCCGATGCCGACGCGCGTCGCCGCCGACGTCCTCGACGCATTCCTGCGCCACCGCTGGCCCGGCAACCTGCGGCAGATGACCAACGTGCTGCGCACGGCCGGCATGCTCGCCGAAGACGAAGCCGAAATCACGCTCGCGCACCTGCCCGACGATTTCTGGCTCGACTGCGAAGACGCGCCGGCGAGCTCGCCCGCGCCGGCAGGCACGCGCGCGGCAACGACGTTGCAGAGCCACCAGGCCGCGGTGATCGATGCGGTGCTCGCGCGGCACGGCGGCAACGTGTCGGCTGCCGCGCGCGAGCTCGGGCTCGCGCGCAATACCGTCTACCGCTATCTGCGCCGGCACTGAGATCGCGGCCGGCGGCCTGCACGGCGCCGGCCGCGCGCGGCTTCGGGTATGCTTGGGCGCTCGCATCGCATTGCCGCCGCCTGCCGCCCGCCTTCACCATGACCGATCCGGAACGTCCCCCTCTCGTGCGCGTCGAGCCGCTCGGCGCGACGTTCGACGCGCCCGACTCGCTGACGCTGCTCGAAGCCGCCGCGTTCGCGCACGTCAGCCTGCCGCGCTCGTGCCGCAACGGCACGTGCCGCACTTGCCTGTGCCGGATCGTCAGCGGCAGCGTGCGCTACACGATCGAGTGGCCGGGGCTGAGCCGCGACGAGAAGGCCGAAGGCTATACGCTGCCGTGCGTGGCCGTCGCGACGTCGGACCTCGTGCTCGACGTGCCCGACGCCCAAATGATCGAATGAGCGCGGCGCGCGGCCGTGTGCCGCGCCCGCCGCCGCGGCGGCTGCGTGGCATAATCCGCAGCATCGCCTTCCTCCATATGCCGCCGCGCATCGCATGCTGAGTCGTCGTCTCCGCAAGATCGTCAGTCTGATCGGGATGCTCGCCATCCTGATGACGACGCTCGCGCCGACGATCTCACAGGCGCTGACGACGCAACACCGCGTCGACGCGCTGCTCGCCGGTTACTGCACGGCCGGGCCGAGCGATGCCGACCACGGCGACGCTGCGTCGTCGAAGAGCCTGCAGGCCCATCTGCAGGCATGCGGCTATTGCAGCCTGCTCGCGCATACGCCGGCCCTGCCCGCGCCCGAACTGACGTTCGCGGCCAATCTTGCGCCGCTGCGGCACCGCGAAGCGACCCGCTTCGAGAGCCTGCCGCGCGCGCTGCCGCTCACCGTCGCGCAACCGCGCGCGCCACCGTCCGCCGCCTGAAGCACCGTCACCGCGCGTGATGCGTTGGCGCATCGCGCCGTCCGCCTGCGCGCGCCTCGTCGCGCGCGGCGCCAAAACGTTCCTGTTCGACCGTATTGCCTGCCCGCGGCATCGCGCCGTGCGCGCACGCCCGCTTGCGGCATGCGCGCGTGCGAACGCGCGCGGCGACGCGTCGAACGCATCGTTCTCCTCGTCATCTCCGATCGGATCAACCAACATGAAAATCACTTCGTTCGTTCGCGGCGCACTCGTCGTCGCCGGCTTCGTCATCGCGCAGGCTGCTCATGCGCACGCACACCCGAAAACCCTCGACCCCGCCGCCGATGCCACGCTGGCGAGCGCGCCGCACGAGGTCGCGATCGACTTCAGCGAAACGCTCGAACCCGCATTCAGCTCGATCGTGGTCACCGACAGCCACGGCCAGTCGGTCGCCGACGGGAAATCGACGGTCGACGCCGGCAACCGCAAGCGCATGCACGTCGCCCTCGCAAGCCTCGCGGCCGGCACGTACACGGTCGCGTGGGTCGCGGTGGCAAGCGACGGCCATCGCACGCAGGGCCGCTACACGTTCACGGTGAAGTGACGCCGACGATGCCCGCACGGCAACTTCCGATACCCGACAAGGAATGCACTCGATGAAACGCTCGATTCCCGCCAGCCTGCTGTTCGCCCTGCTCGCGCTGCAGGCGCCCGCCACCTTCGCCGCGTCGGCCGTCCAGGCCGATGGCTGCTGGATCCGCACGATGCCGGCGACGGTCCCGTCGTCCGGCTACTTCACGCTGAAGAACGACGGCGACAAGCCGGCCACGCTCACCGGCATCGACACGCCCGCATACGGGATGGCGATGATCCACGAAACGCTGACGGCCGGCAGCTCCGCGAAGATGGTCCACGTCGACGCGGTCGAGGTGCCCGCGCACGGCACGGTCACGTTCAAGCCGAAGAGCTATCACGTGATGCTCGAGGACGCGCGCAAGCCGGTCGCGCCCGGTGCGAAGGTGCCGCTCGCGCTGCACTTCGCCGACGGCTCGACGGTGTCCGTGACCTGCGACGCGAAGGCGCCGTCGTACACCGGCCAGTAACGCCCTATTTCCCGCCCGAAGGAGACCAACATGAGCCACCAACGCCCGACGCTCGCCGACCGGATCGTCCGCTACCGGACGCCGCTGAATCTCGCCGTGCTGATCGTCTGCGGTTTATGGGCGGCGTGGGTCGCGTGGATCACGCGGCCGGCCGCGATCGATTCGCCTGCGTCGATCGTCGCATCCTGCGTGCGCGACACGCGTTGACGCGATGCGCCGGGGTGAGCCGCGCGCAGCCGTGGCATCATGCAGCGATTCACCCCGACCGCAGACCCCGCCTTCCGGAGCGCCGCATGTCCGTTCAGACCTGGATGTTGTTTGCCGCCGCCTATCTCGCGACCACGCTGTCGCCCGGCCCCAACGTGCTGCTGGTGATCCGCAATACGGTGCGCTACGGCTCGCGCGGCACGGCAGCCACGATCGCCGGCAATCTCGTCGCGCAGGGCGCGGTGGTCGGGCTGGTCGCGCTCGGCGTGGGCGCGGTGCTGGCCGCGATGCCGCCGCTGTTCGTCGCGATGAAAGTCGTCGGCGCCGCGTACCTGATCTTCATCGGCATCCGGCAACTGCGCGGCGATCGCCACCGGCGCGCGCCGGACAGCGGCGCGACAAGCGTCGAACCGGATCGCAGCAAGCTGTTCCGTGAAGCGCTGTTCGTGTCGGGCAGCAATCCGAAGACGATGATCTTCCTGTCCGCGTTCATGCCGCAGTTCATCTCGCACGATCAGCCGCTCGCGATGCAGTTCGTCGCGATGTACGCGACGATCGCATGCACCGTCATCGTCGTGCACAGCCTCTATTCGTTCGGCGTGCGCCGGCTTCATCGCGGCTTCGGCGTCAGCCCGTGGCTGCGCGCGGCCAAGCGCGCGAGCGGGCTGCTGTTCGTCGCGCTCGGGATCAAGCTGCTGACGGCGCGGCAAGCTTAAGCGCGAACGCCCGCGCGGGCACCGCGCGCACGACACCGTCAGTCCATCGTTGCAGCCAGCGCGGCGACGATCTGCTCGAACGACGGCCGCGCGTCGACCTCGTCGTTCACGCACGCAGCGGCCAGCGCGCCGAGGGCTTGCGCGGCGGCCCAGGCACGCGGCTCGCATCGCTCCAGCAACTCGCGCAGCAAGTAACCGAACGCGCGGACTTCCAGCCGCTCGAACCGCGCCGCGCGCACGCGGTCGTTCACGTCGTAGAGCGACGCCGCGCCGAAATCGCCGAGCAGCGCGCCGCCTGCCCCGTCGTGCAGGATGTTGTGCGCGTACAGGTCGCCGTGCATGATGCCGCGCGCATGCAGATGCGCGGCGACCGACGCGATGCCGTGTGCGAGCCGCGCTGCGTCGGCCGGCGCGAAGCGCGCATCGGCCGCATAGACGTCGCGCGTACACGATGCGAAGCTCGGCGGCCCGGCGAGATTCGTCAGCGCCGGATCGACCAGCTCCATCACGAGGCCGTGCGCGCCGTCCGGATGACCGCGCAGCTTGCCGATCACCGGAATCATGTTCGGATGGCGGCCCGCGTGCAGGCACGCGGCCATTTCGCAGTCGGGCAGCCCGTCGCTCGTCACCGCGCCCTTGAACAGCTTCACCGCGACCGCGCGCGTCGCGCGGCCCTCCGCACGCCACTGCGCGCGGTAGATCACGCCCGACGCGCCTTCGCCGAGCCGGTGTTCGCATGCGAGCGACGCCCAATCGATCTCGGCCACGCCGGGCTCGGCAGACGCGGCGGCCTCCGGGCCCGCGCCGAGCGGATTGCCGGCGGCCGCGAGCCAAGAAAGGCGCGGCAGGCGCAACAGCCAGTCCGGCAGCGCGTCGAGCCGGTTCGCGGACAGACGCACCAGCTCGAGCGCACGGCACGCCGCCAATTCGGCCGGCAGCGCGCGCAGCCGGTTGCCGGCGAGCATCAGCTTCTGCAGGCGTGAACAGTCGCCGATGTCGGCCGGCAGCGCGTCGATCTCGTTGTCGGTCAGGATCAGCCAGCGCAGCGCACGCGGCAGCGCGCCGCGCGGCACCGTGCGGATCCGGTTCGCCTTGAAGCCGATCATGTCGAGCTGCGGGCACGCGCCGAGCGCTGCGGGAAATTCGGTGAAGCGGTTGCCGGACGCGAACAGGATGCGCAGCCGGTGCAGCCGCGCGAGGTCATCCGGCAGCGTGGACAACGCATTGCCGGACAGATCGAGCACTTCGAGCGTGTCCGCGAGGTCGAAGATCTCGCGCGGGAATTCGGTCAGCCCGCACGCGAGCTTGAGTTCTCGGGCGCCGGACAACTGGCCGGATTGAAGTCGTTCGAGGGTGGTCGTCACGGGAAGAAGCGGGTACGGATGCGATGTTGGGCCGGGCGGACCGACGGATTTTACCGGGATCGCGCACGCCGCCGGCGCAATCGCGTCATACCCCCTTCACAAACGCGCAATGTGACGCTAGAATTGCGCCCCTTGCAGTACCGAAGTGCCGACGTGGTGAAATTGGTAGACACGCTATCTTGAGGGGGTAGTGGCGAAAGCTGTGCGAGTTCGAGTCTCGCCGTCGGCACCAGATACGGTTTTCATCGACCGTGTTTCGGGCATAGGAAAGAAACCGCGACAGCGCAACGCTTCGCGGTTTTTTTATTGGGCGCGCACAACGCGCGGATCGCTCGGCCGCAGCAATCGACGGCAGCGAGCATGCCACGACATCGTTGGCCGATCCCGCTCGGCTCCCCGGCGAGCGATGCTCCCCTCCCCACGCCGTTCCGCTCGGCGCCACAAAACGGACGATCGACCGATGGACGCCATGATCCGACATGGCGATACTTGACCGTCCATCGGCGCGATCCTTGCCGACGATCGACCAACCCAGCGTCGACATGCCGGCCCAGCAGGACCGACGTGCGCCGCCTGCTGCAATTGCGTTCGTACCTCGGGGAGCCCGTTGGATGACGATGCATCCGGAAAGCCCGATCGCCGCCGAACAACTGAAGCTCGTCTACGGCATCGTGACCCTGAGCGTGTGCGGCGGAACGCTGCTGGCCGCGACACTCGTCGTTTCGCTGGAGCGCCTCGGGCGCGTCGATCCGCTGGCCGGCGCCGCGTGGCTGTCGTACATCGTCGCGTGCTCGACGGCGCACGCGTGCCTCGCGTGGCGCTACCACCGCTCGGCCAACCGCGACACGCGCAGATCGCGCTGGGCGGCAGGATTCGTCGCCTGCAGCACGGCGGCCGGGATCGGCTGGGGGTGGTCGTCGATCGAACTGGCGAAGGGACGCGGGTTCGAGGTCGAGAGCCTCGCGGTCACCGCCACGCTCGGGGTAGTGGCCGGCGCCGTGCCGGTCTTCGGCACGTATCTTCCGGCGTTCCTCGCGTTCCTGTTGCCGGCCACCGTCCCATACGTCGTCGCCGCCGCGCTGTCCGACAATCGCGTGCAGCAGGCGACGGCGCCGATGATGTTCCTGTTCGTCTGCGTGATTGCCTATCTCGGCCTGCTCGCCAACCGAAGCGCGGCGCAGAACATTCGCCTGCGCTTTCGTGCGGAACAGCTCGCCCGCGATCTGCGCGCGCGCAACCGGACCGCGAAGCGGCTCGCGGACGACCTGCTGCGCCAGAAGCAGATCGCCGAAGAAGCCAATCTCGCCAAATCGCGCTTTCTCGCCGCCGCGAGCCACGATCTTCGTCAGCCGTCCCACGCGCTGAGCCTGCTGGTCGGCGCGTTGCGCGGCACGAAGACCGACGCGGAGCGGGCGCAGATACTCGTGCAGATCGAGCGTTCGACCGATGCGCTCGACTCGCTGTTCGGCGCGCTGCTCGACGTGTCGCGGCTCGATGCCGGCGTGGTGGACGTGCATCGCAGGCCGGTGCACGTCGACGCGGTGCTCGAACACGCATGCACCGATCACATGCTCGACGCGGCGGCGAAAAACCTGACGCTGACGCGCGTCCCGTGCCGCGCGATCGTCGATACCGATCCGGTGCTGCTCGAGCGCATCGTGCGCAACCTCGTGTCCAACGCGGTGCGCTACACGGATGCCGGCCGGATCGTGGTCGGCTGCCGACGACGCGGCGCACGCGTCGCGATCCAGGTATGGGACACCGGACGCGGGATCGCCGCCGACCAGCTCGAGCTGGTGTTCCAGGAGTATTACCAGGTCGGCAACCCGGAGCGCGACCGCGCAAACGGCCTCGGGCTAGGGCTCGCGATCGTGCGACGGCTGGCCGACCTGCTCGAATGCGAGCTGAAGGTGCGCTCGGCGCCCGGCCGCGGATCGTGCTTCGAAGTGTGGGTGAGCCGCTGCGATCACGCTGCTGCGCAAGCCGACGCATCGGCCGAACCCGCCGACGACGTGTCGCATCACTCGGGGCTCGTCGTCGTCGTGGACGACGAGCTCGCGATCCGCGACGGCATGGCCAGACTGCTCGAACTGTGGGGCTATGAAACGATCGTCTCGGACAGCGGCGACGCTGCGATCGAACGCTTGTCGGCATGCGCGCGCCGCCCCGACCTGCTCGTCTGCGACTTCCGCCTGCGCGGCGCCGAAAACGGGCTGACGGTGATCGAGCGGCTGCGCAGCGAATACAACGACGACATCCCCGCGCTGCTGATCAGCGGCGACACGGCCGCCGACCGCCTCGCCGAAGCCCATGCGAGCCATTGCCTGCTGCTGCACAAGCCGATCCCGAACGGCAAGCTGCGCGCGGCGATCGGCAACCTGATCGCGGCCGGCGTGCGCGCGCGGAGCGGCGAACCGGAGTGAGCCGAACCGCGCGCCGTCGCATCGATGACGCCGGGCACACTCAGGCGCGGCACGCAGATCGATCGAACGACGCGAGTTCGCTCCTCTCGATCCTCAGCGTCATCGACAGCGATGCATTCGCATCGGCCGGGTCGCCCGTCATGCCGAGCCGGAACGTCGCGGTCGCGCAATCCGCCAGCAGTCGTTGCAGCGACAACCACAAGTACGACACGTTCGACTCCCACACTGCGTCACCCGAATCACGAATCCTCGGCATCCGCGCCAAATTGCAGTTCGAATCCGCGCAATCCGGCGGTCCGCCCATCCGGCGATCCGGCCATTGCCGCGATTCTGTTTGGTTGTCGGCGCATCGAATTTGGCCTGCACCGGGACGCCACCACGCAGCGACGATCGCCGGGGATTGGTTACCGGCGCGAGTCAGTCGCGGCGATTCATGCGGCAATGTAAATACGATGTCGCCGCAACGATCGACGTCGCCGAAACAGGCGCGTTGCACGCGCACGATTGCCTGTAAGATCGCACGGCGGAACGCGACCACGACCAGCCATCCGGGCCTTGCACGCAACCTCGGGCCTCGTTCAACCGGCAGCTTTTCCTCCCTTCGGCATCGCGGATTCTCATGAAGATTCTCATCGTCGACGATCATCCGATTCTGCGCGACGGCGTAGCCGCATTGCTGCGTCAAAACGGCGAAGACGTAACGGTCGCGCAAGCCGGCAACGCCGACGATGCGATGCGGATGCTCGATCAATCCGCCGATTTCGACGCGATCGTGCTCGACCTGAAGCTGCCGGGAATGAACGGCCTCGATGCGATCTCCGCGTTTGCCGGCAAGTGCCCGCAACTGCAGATCATCGTGCTGTCCACGTCCGAGGATGCGGCCGACGTGCGGGCCGCCTTCGCGCGCGGCGCGCTCGGCTACGTGCCGAAATCGGCGGGGCCGCATACGGTGCTGTCGGCGATCAGGATGGTGCTCGACGGCGAGCGCTACGTGCCGCCGCTGATGCTCGACGATTCGTCGTCGGCCGCACCGGGCAGCCCGCGTCCTGCGCCGGCGACGCGCAGCGCCGGGCCGCTCACGCAGCGCCAGATCGAGGTGCTGCGATACGTTGCAGAAGGCGTGCCCAACAAGGTGATCGCGGATCGCCTCAATCTGTCCGAGAAGACGGTCAAGGCGCACGTCACGGCGATCTTCAAGGCGCTCAATGTGCTGAACCGTACCCAGGCGGCAGCGGCCGCGCGCAAGGCCGGGCTGCTGTGAGCCGGGATGGGCAGCTCGCGCACGCGCGACAAGCGCCGCGAGATCCGATCGCACCATGTACGCCCCGATGCGGCGGCCGGATTTGCCGGCACACCCGCGCCGGATGGCCTGACGCGCGATGTGCTTGTCGGCGCGCGCCGAGGCCAACATTCGGCACCGACGCGATTCGGCCGCACGTCGCGACGATGATGCACGCGTATGCCGAAACCTGCGGTCCGTGCGGCGCCGCGTGACGGCGTTGCGCCGCGCGGCTACCGCATCAGATTGGTACGCACCTGCGGCATCGTCGCCGTCGCCGCGCCGGTCGCCTGAATCGTTCCCGACGGCGATGCGCCGACCGGCGCGACCAGCGCAACGCCGTCGAGCGTGTTGCCGGCCACGACGATCCGGCCGGCCGGGCAGCCGCGCGACAGCAACGACACCGGCGCTTGCGCGATCGACGCGAACGCGTTGTTTGCCGCCTCGAACGCGCACACGTTCCCCAGCGCGCGGAACCCGGTGTAGCCGGACCCGGTCACGCGATTGCGCGTGACGACGACGTACGACACCGTGCCCGACCACGTATCGAGCTCGAGTGCGCCCTGTTGCGTCGGCAACAGTCCGTTGTCGACGTTCGCGTTCTGGACGTTCGACACGACGTTGTTGTCGACGACGACGTTCGAGACGCCGTAGGTGCGCCAGCTGTCCTCCTGCGCGACCAGAATGCCGGCCGCCTTCTGCACGCCGTCGACCGTATTGTTCGAGATCGTCACCGCCTGGCCGCCGACGACGGCGATTCCGCGCCCCCAGTAGTTTCCCGATACGGTGTTGTGGTCGATCAGCACGTTGTTGCTCACGCGGCCGTCGGACAGATAGCTGACGACGGCGATCAGGTCGTCGCCGGTGCCCGTCACCGTGTTGCCCTGCACCAGCACGTTGGCTGCGCCGTCGGTCATGTGGATGCCGTCGGCAAGCGTCGCGCGCACCGTATTGCCGACGATCGCGACGTTGCGGCCGCCGAACACGAAGATGCCCGCGCTCGCGCCGCCCTGCACCGTCACGCCGAGCACCTGAACGCCGGTGCCGGTCACTTCGACCTTGGTCGACGCCGGTGTCGCGAGGCGCGTCGTGCCGGCGCCGATCAGCGTGACGCCGACCAGCGTCGAATCGGCGCCGCTCATCACGATCGTCTGGTCGGCCGGATTCGTCGCCGCGAGCGTCGCGCCGTAGCCCGACACGACGACACCCGACATCGCAACCGACAGCGACCGGCTGACCGTATAGCGTCCCGGCGAAAGTATCAGCGTTTGCCCGGCCTGCAATGCATTGAGCGCCGTCTGCAGCGCGTCGGCCTGGTCGCTGCCGTCGACGGCCGGCTTGACGATCACGGGCGGCAGCGTAGCCGATGCGGCCGGTCGCACGCGCGATGCGCGGGATGGGTGGAACGCGTGCGACGGCGCGGTATACGTGAGCGTCGCCGCGTGGACCGGAACCGGCGCATGGCCGGCGCTGCATGCCAGCGCGGCGAGCGCGGCACTGACGATCCGAAGTGACCTGTTCATGCTGACCCCTCGTTGCCCATCCGCCCGCAGCGGCATCCGATGCGGCGGCATCCGGCCCGATGAGGTCGGCGGTCGACGGCGAGCCGGCGCGACCGAGGTCGGCCAGCGGGACGGAACGGGTTCGTGCGAAAACAGTTGGGTGGCGCATCGCTTGACGTCGTCACCCGCGCTTCCACCGAAACAGGCGCGCTCCCCCCGAACGCGGCCCGATGGTCGACGGTCCCCGGTAGCCAGCTACCGTCGAACGACGTGCGAAGGCCGTTGCATGAGCGACGCGGGATGGTGGGCGGCCCTGTCGACCCGCGCATCGGGTCGCTCGATTCGAAGTCTATTTCGCGATCGACGCGTGTAAATGCGACAGAAGGCGCGCGACGTCGTAAGACGGTCGCGGGGCAGCAGCGCGCCTGCACGCGACCGAACTTACGACCCGCGATGCAGAAAGCCGCACTGCGGGCACGCGCATCATCGGTTCTGACGGGAGTTGCGCTGCGACGCACCGTAACGGCATGCGCCACGTCATCCGCCGCGAGTCACAACAGCGGCAACACCGCGCGTATGTGCTCGGCGAACACCGCCGTCAGATGCGACGGCCGCTTCCGGTCGAAGCGCAGCGTGATGCCCACCGCCGGCAGCGGCGGCAGCCCGCGATCGGCGGCGAGGATCGCGAGGTCGGCGGGCACCGCCGTTTGCGTCATCACCGCGATCGCCTGCCCGGAGCGCACCAGCGCAATCAGCCCCGCGAGGCTGCTGCTCGCATAGGCGACGCGGTAATCGCGCCCGGCGCGCGCCAGCGCGTCGCACGCCGCGATGTGATCGAGCGTGTCGGGATCGGAAAGCGCGAGCGGCAGCCGCTCGAACTGCGCGGTATCGAGCCCCGGATAGCCGATCCACACCAGCTGCTCGCGGCGGATGAAATCGTCGGTTGCCGCCTCGTCGGGCACCGAGATCATCGCGAGATCGACGGCGCGCTTGTCGAGCTGTTCGAGCAGCCGCGGCGTCGGCCCGCACACGACCTCGACGATCGCGTGCGGATGATGGCTCGAGAACTGCCGCAGCAGCGACGGCAGCCACACCTGCGCGTAATCGTCCGGGCACCCGAAGCGGATCGTCCCCGACAGACCCGTACCGCACAGATCGGCCAGCGCCTCGTCGTGCTGCCGCAGGATGCGCTGCGCATGCAGCAGCAGCCGCTCGCCGGGATGCGTGAGCACCACGCCGCGTCCGGTGCGCTGGAACAGCGGCTGGTCGACGCTCTCCTCGAGCCGCCGCATCTGCTGGCTGAGCGCGGACTGCGTGCGGCCGACCCGCGCCGCCGCGCGGCTGAGCGAGCGCACTTCGGCGATCACGACGAACGAGCGCAGCAGATCGATGTCGAGCGAACGTGCCAAGGTATTAGCTCCTTTTCTACCTTGCATAAGAACTATTCGTTTCCATCAAAACAGAGCGGCGCCTAGACTGCAAGCATTCCCTGCCCCTCGCCTGGAGAAAACGATGTCCGCAAACGACGACGCAACGTTCTGGCACAACGCGACGCATCACCTGATCCGCTACGGCGGCACGTTCGAGCCGCTCATCGTCGAGCGTGCGCAGGGCAGCTTCGTCTACGACGCGGACGGCCGCGCGATCCTCGACTTCACGTCGGGCCAGATGAGCGCGGTGCTCGGGCACTGCCATCCGGACATCGTCGCGGTCATCGCCGAATACGCCGGCAAGCTCGATCACCTGTTCAGCGGGATGCTGTCGCGGCCGGTCGTCGAGCTCGCGACGCGCCTCGCCGACCTCACGCCGCCGGGCCTCGATCGCGCGCTGCTGCTGAGCACCGGCGCGGAATCGAACGAAGCGGCGATCCGGATGGCGAAGCTCGTCACCGGCAAGTACGAGATCGTCGGCTTCGCGCAGTCGTGGCATGGGATGACGGGCGCGGCGGCGTCCGCCACCTACAGCGCGGGCCGCAGGGGCGTCGGCCCGGCGGCCGTGGGCTCGTTCGCGATTCCGGCGCCGTTCGCGTACCGGCCGCGCTTCGAGCGCAACGGCGCGTACGACTACCTTGCCGAGCTCGACTACGCGTTCGATCTGATCGATCGCCAGTCCAGCGGCAATCTCGCCGCGTTCATCGCGGAGCCGATCCTCAGCTCGGGCGGCATCATCGAGCTGCCGGACGGCTACATGGCGGCGCTCAAGCGCAAGTGCGACGAGCGCGGGATGCTGCTGATCCTCGACGAAGCGCAGACGGGCGTGGGCCGCACCGGCACGATGTTCGCGTGCCAGCGCGACGGCGTGACGCCCGACATCCTGACGCTGTCGAAGACGCTCGGCGCCGGGCTGCCGCTCGCGGCCGTCGTGACGTCCGCGCAGATCGAGGAGCGCGCGCACGCGCTCGGCTACCTGTTCTACACGACCCACGTGTCGGACCCGCTGCCGGCCGCGGTCGGCCTGCGCGTGCTCGACGTGGTGCAGCGCGACGGCCTCGTGCAACGCGCGAACCTGATGGGCGAGCGGCTGCGGCGCGGGCTGCTCGACCTGATGGAGCGCTTCGAATGCATCGGCGACGTGCGCGGACGCGGGTTGCTGCTCGGCGTCGAGATCGTCAAGGATCGCCGCACGAAGGAGCCGGCCGATGGCCTCGGCGCGAAGATCACGCGCGAATGCATGAAGCTCGGGCTCAGCATGAACATCGTGCAGCTGCCGGGGATGGGCGGCGTGTTCCGGATCGCGCCGCCGCTCACGGTCAGCGAAGCCGAAATCGATCTCGGGCTGTCGCTGCTCGAACAGGCGATCGCGCGCGCGCTGTAACGCCGTCGCGTGCGCCGGCGCCGCACGGACCCTCCGCGATCTGCGTACACTATCCGCCGGGCAACGACGGGCAGCGAGGCGAGCGATGGGACGCGCAGCGGATGACGGCGGCACGCACGAGCACTGGCTCGTCGCGCGCCGCGATCCTGAAACGGGGATCGAAAGCCTGCGCGCGCATTTCAGCGGCCACGCATACGACCCGCACGATCACGACGACATGCTGATCGGCTTCACCGAACAGGGCGTGCAGCGGTTCCAGTGTCATCGGTCGCTGCATACCAGCGTGCCGGGCCGCGCGATCCTGATCGAGCCCGGTGCGACGCACGACGGCCATGCGCCGGAAGCCGGCGGCTTCACGTATTCGATGCTGTACCTGCCGCAGGCATGGGTCGAGCGTGCGGCGCGCCGCATCGATCTTCCAGGCCTGAGCGGCGTCGAAGCCGCGTTCGGCCATACGCTGGTCGACGATCGCGCGCTCGTCGAGGCGATCCGCGACGCCTTCGTCGCGCTGCACGGCAACGAAGGCAAGCTCGCGCGCGACCAGACGCTCGACCGTCTGCTCACGCGGCTCGGCGGCCAGCTGCGCGCGTCGTCGCCGACCGGCGTCGGCGGCCGCGACGTGCCGCCCGCGATCGCGCGCGTGCGCGAGCTGCTGCACATGCGAATGGACGGCAACCCGGGGCTCGACGAACTCGCCGAACTCGCTGGCGTCGATCGCTTCCGGCTCACGCGGCTGTTCCAGCGGGCCTACGGCACGTCGCCGCACGCGTATCTGGTGCGCCTGCGGCTGCGCGCCGCGCGGCGGCTGCTCGCGGCCGGCCGCACGCCCGCGCAGGCCGCCGCGGACGTCGGTTTCGCCGACCAGAGCCACCTCGGCCGCTGGTTCCGCCGCGCGTACCGGATGACGCCGGCCGCGTATCGGCGGATCTGCACAAACGTTCCAGACTGAACGCGCGCGGCGTCCGATCATGAGCGCTTCAACCAGGAGCACTCATGTTCGATACGAAGGTGGCATTGATCGTGCGCGACGATCTCGCGGCGTGGCAGAAACTCAACGTGGTCGCGTTTCTCGCGACGGGTGTCGCGGCCGGTGCACCCGATGCGCTCGGCGAGCCATACGAGGATGCGGCCGGCAATCGCTACGGCCGCATGCTCGGCCAGCCGATGCTGGTGTTCGCGGCCGATCTGAACGGGCTGCAGGCCGCGCATCGGCAGGCGCTGTCGCGCGAGCTGAGGATCGTGCCGTACGTGCGCGCGATGTTCTCGACCGGGCACGACGCGGCCAACCGCGACGCGTTTCGCGCCGAGGATGCCGCCAATCTGGATCTGGTCGGCCTCGCGCTGCACGGGCCGAAGAAGGCCGTCGACAAGGCCGTGAAGGGGCTCTCGCTGCACGCATGAAGGTGTCCGTGCGGCGCGGCGCGCGAGCCGGTCAGCGATGCACGAGCACGTTCACGAGCTTGCCGAACGGATCGCGCACGAAGAAGCGCCGCACACCCCACGGCTCGTCGGCCGGCCCGTATTCGACCGCAATGCCGGCCGCCTGAATGCGCGCGAGCGCCTCGTCGAGGTCGTCGACTTCGATCGACAGATCGGGCGTCGGCGTGCCGGACCCGCCCTGCGATGCGAAGCTGATCTGCACGCGCATCCGCTCGGCGCTGCCGTAGGTGGCGATCCAGCCGAGATCCATCAGCAGGTCCAGACCGAAGATCTGCTGATAGAAGCGCTTGGCGTCGTCGACCGACTGCGTGTCGACGTTCGCGACGATGCGTTTGACCTTCATCGGTTGCCTCCTCGGTACGTGTGAACGAGCGGCAGCGGCACCGCGCGCCGCAAGCCGCCGACCCGTTGCAGGCCGGCGGCGCGCGGTGCACTCAGCCGCCGAGATACGCCTGCTTGATCCGGTCGTTCGCGAGCAGGTTCGCGCCGGTGTCGGCCAGCACGACGCGCCCCGTCTCCAGCACGTAGCCGCGATCGGCCACGCCGAGCGCCTTGTTGGCGTTCTGCTCGACCAGGAACACCGTGACGCCTTCGTCGCGGATCGTCCGGATGATGTCGAAGATCTGCGCGATCACGAGCGGCGCGAGGCCGAGCGTCGGCTCGTCGAGCAGCAGCAGGCGCGGCTTGCTCATCAGCGCGCGGCCGATCGCGAGCATCTGCTGCTCGCCGCCCGACATCGTGCCGGCCCGCTGGGCCGCGCGCTCCTTCAGGCGCGGAAACAGCTTGAACACGTGCTCGATGCCGTCGTCGATCTCGTGCCGGCTCGCGAAGAAGCCGCCCATCTTCAGGTTCTCGAGCACCGTCAGGCTCGGGAACACGCGCCGCCCTTCCGGCGAGATCGCCATCCCCTGCCGCATGATCTGGTGCGTCGACATCGCGGTGATGTCGTTGCCCTCGAACAGCACGCGGCCGGACGACGCGCGCGGCGTGCCGCACACGGTCATCATCAGCGTCGTCTTGCCGGCGCCGTTGCTGCCGATCAGCGTGACGATCTCGCCCTTGTTCACTTCGATCGACACGCCGGCGAGCGCTTCGACCGCGCCGTAGTGCGTATGGACCCGTTCCAGCTTCAGCATCACTCTTCCCCCAGGTACGCCTTGATCACGCGCGGGTCGTTGCGGACCGCGTCGGGCGTGCCGATCACGATCGGCCGGCCGTGCTCCATCACGAGGATGCGGTCCGACACGCCCATCACGAGGCTCATGTCGTGCTCGATCAGCAGCACCGATACGCCGAACTCGCGGCGCAACCTGTCGATCAGCTGCTGCAGCTCGATCTTCTCCTGCGGGTTCAGGCCGGCCGCCGGCTCGTCGAGCATCAGCAGGCGCGGCTCGGTGATCATGCAGCGCGCGATCTCGAGACGCCGCTGGTGCCCGTACGACAACGTGCCGGCCGGCCGGTTGGCGACCGCCGTCAGCCCCATCCGGTCGAGCCACACGGCCGCGCGTTCGAGCGCTTCCTTCTCGGCGCGGCGATACGCGGGCGTCGCGAACAGGCCCGGCAGCAGCCCCGACTTCACCTTGCGATGCTGCGCGACCAGCAGGTTCTCGACCACCGTCAGCGACTTGAACAGACGGATGTTCTGGAACGTGCGCACCAGGCCCTTCAACGCGATCTTGTGGCTCGGCAGCCCGGCGATCGCATGACCGTCGAGCACGACGTCGCCGCCGGTCGGCCTGTAGAAGCCGCCGACGCAGTTGAACACCGTGGTCTTGCCCGCGCCGTTCGGCCCGATGATCGCGAACACCTCGTTGCGGCGCACGTCGAAATCGATGCCGTCCACCGCGAGCAACCCGCCGAAGCGCATCTGCAGCCCGGCGACCTTCAACAGTTCTGGATTCGCGCTCATTGCGGCAGCTCCACGTGGGGACGGCTCGCGGGCAGCAGGCCCTGCGGACGCCACATCATCATCAACACCATCACCAGACCGAAGATCAGCATCCGGTATTCGGCGAAACCGCGCGCGACTTCGGGCAGCACGGTCAGCAGGATCGCGGCGAGGATCACGCCGAGCTGCGAACCCATCCCGCCGAGCACGACGATCGCGAGGATCAGCGCCGATTCGATGAACGTGAACGATTCGGGATTCACGAGGCCCTGGCGCGCCGCGAAGAACGCGCCGCCGATGCCGGCGAACGCCGCGCCGAGCGTGAACGCCGACAGCTTGATGCGGGTCGGGTTCAGGCCCAGCGAGCGGCACGCGATCTCGTCGTCGCGCAGCGCTTCCCACGCGCGCCCCATCGGCATGCGGATCAGGCGGCTCGTCACGAACAGCGTGAAGCCGACCAGCGCGAGCGCGATCAGGTACAGGAAGATCACCATGTGCTCGCCGCTGTATTCCAGCCCGATCAGCTCGTGGAAGGTCTTCGCGCCTTCGACGCTCGCCGAGCGCGCCATCTCGAAGCCGAACACCGTCGGCTTCGGAATGCTCGAGATGCCGTCCGGGCCGCCCGTCAGGTCGGTCAGGTTGTTCGCGAGCAGGCGGATGATTTCGCCGAAGCCGAGCGTGACGATCGCCAGATAGTCGCCGCGCAGCCGCAGCACCGGGAAGCCGAGCAGGAAGCCGAAGGTCGCCGAGGCGAGCGCCGCGATCGGCAGGCACTCCCAGAACGACAGCCCGAAATACTGGTTGAGCATCGCGTAGGTATAGCCGCCGACCGCGTAGAAGCCGACGTAGCCGAGATCCAGCAGCCCCGCGAAGCCGACCACGATGTTCAGCCCGAGGCCGAGGATCACGTAGATCAGCGCGAGCGTCGCGACGTCCACCGCGCCGCGCGAGCCGAAGAACGGCCACACGAGCCCGACCGCGAGCAGCACCCAGATGATCGCGCGCTGCTGCTGCGCGCCGATCGCGGGCGCCGCCGGCAGCTTCACCGCCGATTTCGCGCGCACGAGCCACGGCTTGAACAGCTGGAACAGGAACACGGCCGCGACCGCGATCCAGACCGGACGCCAGTGCGGCGTCAGCACCACTTGATAGCCGTCGAGCTTCAGCTGCAGGCCCAACACGGGAATCGTGAGGATCGCGGTCAGCAGCGCGGCGGCCACCGCATTCTTCAGCGCCTGGCCGGCGGTCGCGCCGGCGGACGGACGGCGCACGGAAATGACTTGACTCATCTGCGTCTCCCTCAGACCTTTTCGATGTCCGACTTGCCGAGCAGGCCGGTCGGGCGGAAGAGCAGGATCAGCACGAGCAGGCCGAACGCGACCACGTCCTTGTACTCGGCCGGCATGTAGCCTGCGGCGAAGGTTTCGGCGAGGCCCAGCAGCACGCCGCCGAGCATCGCGCCCGGGATGCTGCCGATCCCGCCGAGCACGGCCGCGGTGAACGCCTTGATGCCGGCGACGAAGCCGATGTACGGATTGAGCTTGCCGATCGTCAGCCCGATCAGCACGCCGCCGACGGCCGCCAGCATCGCGCCGAGCACGAACGTGAACGAGATCACGCGGTTCGTGTCGATGCCGAGCAGGTTCGCCATCTTCATGTCCTCGGCGCACGCGCGGCATGCGCGGCCCATCCGCGAATGCGAGATGAACAGCGTGAGCGCGATCATCAGCACGAGCGTCACGCCGACGATCAGCAGGCGCGCATACGGCACCGTCACGTCGTAGTCGCCGCCGAGATGGATGTCGAACGCGCCGGAGATCAGCACCGGCACGGACACGTCGCGCGCGCCCTGGCCGATCTGCACGTAGTTCTGCAGGAAGATCGACATGCCGATCGCCGAGATCAGCGGCACGAGGCGCGGGCCGCCGCGCAGCGGCCGGTACGCGACGCGCTCGACCGCGAAGCCGTACAGGCCGGTGACGAGCACCGACACGATCAGCGCGGCGCCGAGCACGAGCGGCAGCGGATAGCCGGCCGAGATGCCGATCGCGGTGAGGGTCACGAGGCCCACGTACGCGCCGATCATGTAGATCTCGCCGTGCGCGAAGTTGATCATGCCGATGATGCCGTAGACCATCGAATAGCCGATGGCGATCAACGCATAGATCGCGCCCAGCGTCAGGCCGTTGACCAGCTGCTGGGCGAATTGGGGAAAGAAGTCAGTCATGTGCGGGAAGCTCCCGTTGGCATCGGTCGCGGGCCGCCGCCGGATCGTGGCGTGGGGCCGCGCGCGATGCACGGTGTGTCTGGTGTGTCTCGGGCCGCCCGTCGGCGCGCATCGGGCCGATGCGCGGCCGATGCGCGACCAATACGCACGCCGCCCCGTCCGGATGCCGGACGAGGCGGGTGCGCGGGCGGGTACTGCGTTGTTACTTGGCGGCGGTCTTCGTCGCGTCCTTGTGCCACGTGTAGACGACGAACTTGAACGCCTTCAGGTCGCCCTGGGCGTCGTACGCGACCTTGCCGATCGGCGTGTCGAACGTCGTCTTGTGCATGTACGCGGCCACCTTCGTCGGGTCGGTCGTCTTCGCGCCCGCGATCGAATCGGCGATGATCTTCACCGCTGCGTATGCGGGCATCTGGAACGGACCGTTCGCGTCGCGCTTCTTGTCGGCGAACGCCTTCACGAGGCCCGCGTTGGCCGGGTCGGCCGAGAAGTCGGCCGGCAGCGTGACCAGCATGCCTTCCGACGCCGGGCCGGCGATCGCGGTCACGTCCTTGTTGCCCACGCCTTCGGGGCCCATGAACGTGGCCTTCACGCCCTGCTCGCGCGCCTGGCGCATCAGCAGGCCCATTTCCGGGTGGTAGCCGCCGAAGTAGACGAAATCGACGCCTTGCGACTTCAGCTTCGTGATGACCGCCGAGTAGTCCGAATCGCCGGCGTTGATGCCTTCGAACAGCACGACGGGGATCTTCGCGGCTTCGAGGTCCTTCTTCACCGACGATGCGATGCCCTGGCCGTACGACTGCTTGTCGTGCAGGATCGCGACCTTCTTCGGCTTCACGTTGTTGATGATGTAGTGCGCGGCGGCCGGGCCTTGCTGATCGTCGCGGCCGATCGTGCGGAAGATGAAGTGACGCTTCTTGCCTTCGGTCAGCTGCGGCGCAGTGGCCGACGGCGTGACCATCACGATGCCTTCGTTCTCGTAGATGTCGGAGGCGGGAATCGTCGAGCCCGAGCACACGTGGCCGATCACGTACTTGATCTTCTGGCTGACGATCTTGTTGGCGACGGCGACGGCCTGCTTCGGTTCGCATGCGTCGTCCATCGTCACCAGTTCGAGCTTGTTGCCGCCCGCGCCGCCTGCCGCGTTGATCTGTTCGACCGCGGTCAGCACGCCGGCCTTCACCATGTCGCCATACTGGGCGACCGAGCCGCTCATCGGGCCGGCGAAGGCGATCTTCACGGTTTCCGCTTGCGCGGCGGCGGCGCCGGCGGCGAACAGCACGGCGGCGACGGAAATGGAGGTAAGACGGGACAGCGTCATCAGGAGCTCCTCGATGTTGTTAGTCATACGGGCAAAGGCGGCATGACTTGCGCAATCGAACAGCACCCGGGGCGAGGAGATGGGACACGCCCGAGACACATGAAGACGGACCTGCGGAGGGATGATGCGTAGCGGGGCCCGGCTCTTGCAGTCCCCGAAGGGGACGTCTGGTTCGGAAAGACATCGTGATGCGTCTTGCATTGCGCAAGCGTTTCGCCTGCCCCGCTTGCCAAATCGCTGGTCGGAGGGATGTTCCGACAGCCGTTGGCAAGGCAGCCGAAATTATATGGGCGTTTTTGAAACGTCTGTCAAAAATGCGGCTCCTATGAGGGAAAACACGGAGAAACCTCGGGCGGCGGCGGTGGCGATCTGGGAGCAACTGGGTGACGGTCGTGAGGTTGGTGGCCGGTGCAATCGGGTTGCGATTTTGAAGCTCTCTGCACGATGAAGCCTTGCTGGACAACGCGTTCGGCGAGATCGGGAGGCATGACGCGTGATTCGGAAGTCGTGCACGGCTGTATGCCGCGGCAGGTATTCAACAGAGGATTCGGGCGAACGCACCGGCGTGGGGCGCGAGCGGATCGCGCGATTTCCTTCTTTATGCTGACGATTTCATGCGCCGCGAAAGCATATTGTTATATCTGTGAAATAATTCGAACTCGCAACCGCAATCCAGCCAGCCCTCCTGCACGTCGTTTGACGCGCCCCTGTCGCGCCCCCTGTCGCACCGCAGCCAGCCAGTGATCTGCCGTTTTTCTCGTTGCATGTCACCTGCCGGAGGGCCCGATGCATCATCCTCTTCGTTTTTCTTCCGCCGCCACCATTGCGTGCGCGCTTTCGCTCGGTGCTGCCGACGCTTCGAGTCGCGATTCGCTGATCGACGGTTCGGGCAATACCAATCTGTTTCATTCGGAACGTCGCGCCGCAGCCCGGAACGACGTCCGCCCGGTTCGCGCGAAACGACGCGAGAAGGAAGCGGTGCCGCTCAAGCGCAGCCCGTTCGATACGCGCGATACGCGTGCATTGCGTGTGTCGGGGGACAAGCTCGAGCCGCAGCCTTCGACGGGCGGCGGCCTCGGTCGCGTGCTGTCGGAGATCGAACAGCGCGAGCAGCGCCGGAACGAACATCTGTGGGCCGACGAGCAGCGGCCCGTCGATGTACCGCACTACTCCATCGGCGCGCCGAATCCATTCCTCTACGTGCCCGACGCGTCGAACCGGTTCAATTCGGCTGTGCTGCCACCGCCGCCGCGTGCGTTGTTCTACGACAACGGTGCGCGCTCGCGTTGCGTGGTTACGCGCGGCGCGGGGACGTCGCGGTCGGTTTGCAATATCGGGAGGTGATGGGGGGCTGTGGTGGGGTAGCAGTTGCCGTCAGGCATCCTGTGCCACCGTCGCCCGGCAGATCAGAACTGCCAATCCTGCTGGTGCATGAACTCCTCGAGATCGATACACGGAATCTCGAAATGGGCGCATACGTTGGGAATCTTCGCGGCGTGCGGCTTCGGCACCAAGCCGGCGCCCGCACGCTGCCACCCCTCTTCGGTCACGACCGTTCCCCGGCGCACCCTGGCGCACGCTATGACGAACGGATCGGCGACCGGCGTGCCCTTGAGACGTTGCTGCTGCCCGATCAATGCCTGAAAGTGCTTGATGCGCAAAATCGCTGCGACGAATCGGAGTTCGTCCACGGTCGGCGTCGTGAATACGGATCGGTTGCCTTTCACCCACGCCGACACATCAGCGCTCACGGCCTGTCGTTCGATTTCGTTCAACACTTCTCTCGTCGAAATCAAGCGCCGCTGGCTTACGAGTTTCTCGATACCATCCCAGATACTGCGGAACACGCGCGGATAGAAATGCTGCAATGATCGAATGGAGCTGGTATCGAAGACATAGATCATGCACCGGCCCCATGAAGAACATGCTCTTCAAATCCGGCGAAGCTTTTCGGCTTGATACCGAGAAAATCCGCCGCCTGCTCGAGCGTGATCTGGTGCCGGTAGTGGCGACCGACGACTTCCCGCGCGAATCGATCGCTCAGATATGCACCCTGGTTCGCATAGTAGCTACCGCCGGCCGTATCTCTGCGCTGCGCCGACCACATCGCAGCCTTGCTCCTGTAGAAAGCCGGACTGACTCGTCCCTGATCCAGCAAGCGCCGCAGCACGGCCTCGCGGCTCACGCCGAAATAGCCGGCCAGTTCGGCAAACGCTTCCTCGGACACAGACTCGACATTGGCAGGAAGCGTTGCCGCAAGACGGTCGAATACGGCGTGCGGAATCAGTATCTCCGCCGCGATGGCATTGCAGAATCGCTCGATTTTCCTTTCGGCTTGGGGAAGCGCATCGATATAACCGGAATCGAGCTTGCTCAGGCCATTCATGTTCAGGAGCAAGTGCGCCAATTCATGCATGAGGCTGAATATTTGACGCGTCTTGGTCGTACTGTTGTTCAGATAGATGATCGGAAATGCGTCGTCCATCAAGCAAAAGCCCGAGATTTCACGCTGCCTGAATGCCGACTTGAAAACAAAAATACCCGCTTCCTCAACGGCCTTGCGCCATTGCTTGAGAGCGAGTTCATCATTGCGCCACGACGCTTGTTCATCTAGCGTGATACCGAGCGCATCGCGAACCCTGGCGGCCTGCCTGGATACGGGCTCCGATAGTGACAGCGACGACGACTTCCAGATCATCCGGGCTGCCGGGTTGCGCCCGCCGAACACCTCCCCGAGCGAGAGCTGAAATGCCTGAGCCTGCCGGATCTGCAGATACGTGTCGCGTGCAAGCGATCGCATGTCGGCTTCCGGGAGCGTCCGAAATTCGCTCTGGGGTACTTTCTCGTCGGGCGGAGCCGGAAGAAAGAAGACGGCGAGCGGCCTCTTGAAAACTTGATACGCGAGCTTCTCGAGTTGAGCGTAGGTCGGCGCCCCGGCGCCGGCCTCCCAGTCGGCAACCTCGGCAGCGGGGACGCGCAGCATGATCGCCACCTCGTCGAGCGACAGTCCGACCGTCTCTCTTGCCCAGCGCAACACCTCGGCCTGCACGCCTTCAACGGGTTCTCGTTTCATCCCAGTTTCTCTATCGATTCAAAAGGGCCACCATCCACCATCGGCACATGATAGATAGATGCGTCACTCGCCACGCACATGCTACGCAATTCGCTCCGGGCGCGCGCCGCAACATCGCCCTCACCAGTACGTCGAATTCATTCTAATTCATGGGGTTACCGCGCCGACGCAAGATCGCAACCGCCTGATTCCGGCCGATCCTTTGCTCGAGAGCTGCGCAGGAAATGTCGCCGATCTTGACGACGCGCCCGGCAGACCACATCCAGGCTTTGCGAAGCGAACGGCAGAGCGGGTATGCTAACGAGCAGCCACATGCCGATGCGTTATCCGGCATCCGGCCTCGTCCGCCAAGTTGGCCGATCAGCGACTTCAACCGCCACCACCACTACCGAATGGACTTCGACGTAATCGTTCTAGGCGCCGGCATCGTCGGCGTCAGCGCCGCGCTGCACCTGCAGGATCGCGGCCGCAAGGTCGCACTCGTCGACCGCGCCGCGCCCGGCGAAGGCACGAGCTTCGGCAACGCGGGGCTGATCGAGCGCTCGTCGATCGAGCCGTATCCGTTTCCGCGCAGCCCGTTCACGCTGATGCGCTACGCGCTGAACCGCTCGACCGATCTCTACTGGCACAGCGCGTCGCTACCGGCGTTCGCGCCGTGGCTCGCGCGCTTCTGGTGGGAATCGGCGCCGCTGCGCCACGCGGCCGCGTCGCGCGACATGCTGCCGCTGATCGAGCGCTGCATCGCCGAGCACGACGCGCTGATCGCGCGCGCCGGCGCAGGCGAGCTCGTGCGCGCGAGCGGCTGGATGGAAGCGTTCCGCACGCCTTCCGCGTTCGAGCGCGCCGTCGCCGATGCGGGCCTCACCGCGCGCCGCCACGGGCTCGGCATCAAGCCGCTCGACGCCGCAGCACTGCGCGCCAAGGAACCGAGCCTCGCGGCCGGCTTCTGCGGCGCACTGCACTGGCTCGATCCGAAAAGCGTCGTCGATCCGTCCGCGCTCGTCAAAAGCTATGCGCAGCTGTTCGTGCAAGGCGGCGGCACGCTGCTCACCGGCGATGCCGCGAGCGTCGACGCGCTGTCGCCCGGCTGGCAGGTCATGACCGACCAGGGCAAGATCGCCGCGCCGGCGATGGTCGTCGCGCTCGGCCCGTGGTCCGATACGGTGTTCGGCAAGTTCGGCTACAAGATCCCGCTGCGCGAGAAGCGCGGCTATCACATGCACTACGCGCCATCGGAGCGCGGCACGCCGTCGGCGCCGATCGTCGATCGAGAATACGGCTACGTGATCGCACCGATGCGGCGCGGCTTGCGGCTCACCACGGGCGTCGAAATCGCGCGCCGCGGCCTGCCGCCGACCGGCGTGCAGCTCGATCGCGCGGAACGCATCGCGCGTCCGGTGTTCGGCTTCGGCGAGCGGCTCGATCCGCAGCCGTGGCTCGGCTTTCGCCCGTGCACGCCCGACATGCGGCCGGTGATCGGCCCCGCGCCCGCGCATCGCGGGCTGTGGTTCTCGTTCGGGCACAACCATCACGGGCTCACGCTCGGCCCCGTGTCCGGCCGCTTGCTGGCCGAGATGATGACCGGCGAAACGCCGTTCACCGATCCGACGCCCTACCGCGCCGAGCGCTTCTGACGCCGGCGGCCTGCGCTCAGTCGAGCGCGCGGCCGAAGATCTCGATCACTTCGTCCAGATGCTCGGCCATCGCGCGACGCGCGGCCGCCGGGTCGCGCGCGCGAATCGCGTCGAGGATCGCGCGGTGCTCCAGCTCCGACCGGTGCGGCATGTCGTTCGGCATGTAGAGCGACTGCAGCCGCTGGAACATCGGATCGTATTTGTGCGCGAGCAACTGCTTGATCATCAGCGCATAAGCGGCGTTGTCGCTCGCCTCCGCGATCCGGATATGAAACAGGCGATCGCCCGGATGCGTGAGCGACCCGCTCCGGTTGTCTTCCTGGTTGCGCAGGAACGCGTCGCGAATCCCCTCGATCTGCGCGTCCGAGCCGTGCTGCGCGGCGAGCGCCGCCGCCTCCGGCTCGATCAGGCGGCGCGCCTGCAACAGCGCGAACGGCGGGATCTCGGTGTCGAGGTCGAGCGCGATGCCGAGCTCCGGATCGATCTCGACGATCGAGAACGGCGCGACCTTCGCGGCGGCAAGCGGCTGCGGCGCGGCAGCGGCCTCGCGCTGGCGCACCTTCACGCCGTCGCCGACGCGCACGCTGACGAGCCCGTTGACCTCGAGCGCGATCAGCGCCTCGCGCACCGACGTGCGCGACACGCCGAACCGCTCGGCCAGTTCGCGCTCGGGCGGCAGGTAGCTGCCCGGCGGGAAATCGCCGGACTCGATCATCGCACTGAGCTTGTCGGCGATCTGCTGGTACAGGCGGCGGTTCTGAATCGGCTGGATGGACATACTTCGATACGGATGAGCGGTTGTTTTGCGAACGGTCCGACGCATCGAGCGCCGGGCCGTGCGCGCCTATTCTATATGCCGGCCATCGCATCGCCCGGCACCGCATAGCAGCGCGCGGCCGTGCCGCCCCACAGCGCGTCGCGCTCGGCCGGAGACAGCCGCGCGGCGGCCCAGCGCTCGACCAGCGACGCCACTTCGTCATACGACGCCGCGAGCAAGCACACGGGCCAGTCCGATCCGAACATCAGCCGCTGCGGGCCGAACGCGTCGAGCGCCGCATCGAGGCATTGCTCGATGTGGCGCAGGTCCGGCGCGCACAGGCCGCGCCGCCAGTCCGCCTCGGTCACGAGCCCCGACAGCTTGCACACGACGTGCGGCAGCGCGGCCAGCTCGCGCAATTCGGCACGCCAGCGCGCGAACGCCGTCGCGTCGCGCTCGAATTCGGCGAGCGCCGGCTTGCCGGCATGATCGAGCACGAGCCAGTGCGCGTCGTGCCGCGCGCAGAACGCGCGCAGGTCGCGCAACTGGCGCTCGAACACCAGCACGTCGTATACGTAGCCATGCTGTTGAAGCCACGCGACGCCGCGATTGAACGCGGGCTGCCCGACGAACGCCGCGACGTCGGCTTCGTCCTGCAGCTGATGGCGAAAGCCGCGCAGCTTTGGGCTGCGCCACGCGGCGACGCGCTCGGCCAGCTCCGGCGCCGCGAGATCCTCCCAGCCGACCACCGCCGCGATTCGCGCGTCGTCGCGCGCGAGCTCGAGCAGGAACGCCGTCTCGTCGCGCCCGGCGCGCGCCTGCACCGCGATCGACGCAGCGAGCGCATGCGCGTGCATCTGCGGCCACAGCGCAGCGGGCAGGTAGTCGCGGGCGAGCGCGTCCATTGCCGGGCCGATCCACGGATAGTCGGCCGCGCGATAACGCCAGAAGTGCTGATGGGAATCGATACGCACTGCGCTCATGGTGTCCTCGTGCTTCACCTCGCGTCGTCGCCGCGCGCAGCATCGCCGCGCGCCGCATGACGCTCAGTCGTACAGCACCGCCGTGATCTTCGGGTCGTCGATGTTGGTCTTGTCGTACCAGTAGAAGCCGGTGTCGATGACCTTCGGCAGCTTTTCGCCCTTGATCGCCTTCACCGCGGCTTCGACCGTCTTGTAGCCGATCCCGACCGGGTTCTGCGTGATCGCGCCGGCCATCAGCCCGCTGCGGATCGCGTCCTTCTGCTGCTTGCCCGAATCGTAGCCGATGATCACGACCTTGCGCTTCATCTCGCGCACGCCGTTGACCACGCCGATCGCCGAGCCCTCATTGGTGCCGAACAGACCCTTGAGCTTCGGATACGCCTGCAGGATCGACTTCGTGACCTCGGTGGACTTCAGCTGGTCGCCTTCGCCGTATTGCACGGTCACCACCTGCACCTTCGGATGCGCGGCCTTCATCCGTTCGAGAAAGCCGTCGCGGCGGTCGATGCCGGTGCGGCTCGTCTGGTCGTGCGCGACCACGGCGACCTCGCCTTCGTCGCCGATCAGCGCGGCGAGCTTGTCGGCCGCGAGCGCGGCGGCCGCCTTGTTGTTGGTCGCGGCGGTGGTCACCGGAATGTCGCTGTCGACGCCCGAGTCGAACGCGATCACCGGAATCTTCTCGGCCTGCGCCTTCTTCAGCAGCGGCAGCGCGGCCTTGCTGTCGAGCGCCGCGAAGCCGACCGCGGCCGGCTTCTTCGCGATCGCCGCGGACAGCATGTCGATCTGCTTGTCGACCATCGCCTCGGTCTCGGGGCCTTCGAACGTGACCTTCACCTTGTAGTCCTTCGCCGCCTGCATCGCGCCGGCTTTCACGGCCTGCCAGAACTGATGCTGGAAGCCCTTCGAGATCAGCGGGATATAGGCTTCCTGCGCATGCGCGCCGGCCGTCACGCCGACGGCGAACGTCAGCCCGGCGATCGCGTTCAACACCTTGCTCCTGATCACTTCGCGTCTCCTTGGTTGTATCGACTGAAATGCCGGCCCGGCCGGCGATGAAGCGCATGCGGGTTTGCGTTTCTGCGTTCTTTCGTGCATCAGCGGCGGCGCCGGCGCAGGATGTCCACGTAGACGGCGAGGATGATGATCACGCCCGTGACGACCGTCTGCCACTCCTGCGCGACGGACATGATGCGCAGCCCGTTGGTCAGCACGCTCATGATGAACGCGCCGATGATGGTGCCGACGATGCTGCCCGAGCCGCCCGACAGCGACGTGCCGCCGATCACGACCGCCGCGATCGCATCGAGCTCGTAGCCCTGGCCGAGCGCGGGCTGCGCGGAGTTCAGCCGCGACGCGATCAGCAGCCCGGCGATTCCGCACACGGCGCCGCCGAACGTGTAGACGGCGATCTTCCACGCATCGACGTTCACGCCCGACAGCCGCAGCGCTTCCTCGTTGCTGCCGAGCGCGAACGTGTAGCGGCCGAACAGCGTGCGGTTCAGCACGATCGACGCGCCAATCGCGACGACGAACAGGATCAGCACCGCGTTCGGAATCGGCAGCGCGGGGATCACGCTGCCGATCAGCGAGTCCTGCGCGATCGACGTGAAGCCGGGCGTGTCGTTGAAGTAGATCGGCCGCGTGCCGGAGATCACGAGCGACAGCCCCTTGAGCAGCATCATCATGCCGAGCGTCGCGATGAACGGCGGCACCTTCATCTTCGCGATCACGAAGCCCGACACGCAACCCGACAGCGCACCGCAGCCCAGTGCGGCGACGATGCCGAGCGGCAGCGGCATTCCCCAGTTGGTCAGCACGACGCCGGCCATCACCGCGCAGAACGTCATCAGCGTGCCGACCGACAGGTCGATGCCCGACGTGATGATCACGTACGTGCACGCGACAGCGAGCACGCCGTTGACGGCCGTGGCCTGCAGAATCGCGACGAGGTTGTCGACCTCGAGGAAGTTCGGCGACGCGAAACCGAAGAACACGATCAGCAACACGAGGCTCGCGAACGCGAGCAGCTTCTGCCGCGCGGCCGGGTTGAACAGGCGCGACTTCAGGTTCGCGGCGCCGGCCGGCGTGTCGGCGGACGCGAGGGGCGGAACGGGATGCGTATCGTTGGACATGATCGGAGTGGACACCTGAATCAGGACAACACGGTCGACTCGCGCTGCGTCGCGAGCTGCATGATCTTTTCCTGCGTGGCGTCGGCCGCGCGCAGCTCGCCGGTCACGCGCCCTTCGCACATCACGAGAATCCGGTGGCTCATGTGCAGCACCTCGGGCAGCTCCGACGAGATCATCACGATCGCCTTGCCGTCCGCGGCGAGCGCGTCGAGCAGCTTGTAGATCTCGCTTTTCGCGCCGACGTCGATGCCGCGCGTCGGCTCGTCGAAGAACAGGATGTCGCAATCGCGCAGCAACCACTTCGCGATCACGATCTTCTGCTGGTTGCCGCCGGACAGCAGCCGCACCGGCTGCGCGACCGACGGCGTGCGGATCGCGAGCTGCCGCACGTACGCGTGCGCGGCGGCGCGCAGCGCGCGCGCGTCGACGAACATGCCGCGATGCACGAAGCGCGGCATGCTCGACAGCGCGATGTTGTTCTGCACGTCCATGCCGAGCGCGAGCCCGAAATGCTTGCGGTCCTCCGACAGGTAGCCGATCCCGTGCGCGACCGCATCGGCCGGCGTGCGGATCGTCACCGGCTTGCCGTGCACGCGAATCTCGCCCGCGTCGACCGGGTCCGCGCCGAACACCGCGCGCGCGACCTCGGTGCGGCCCGCGCCCATCAGCCCCGCGAAGCCGAGAATCTCGCCGCGCCGCAACGTGAAGCCGACGTCGCGGATCGCGCGGCCGCGCGACAGCCCGCGCACTTCGAGCGCCACGTCGTTCGCGGACGTATCGGGCGGCGTGCGCGGCTGCGTATCGAGCTGGCGGCCGACCATCATCGCGATGATCGCGTCCATCGACGTATCGGCCATCGGCACGGTCGCCACCCATTTGCCGTCGCGCATCACCGTCACGCGATCGGCGATCTGGCGCAGCTCGTCCATCTTGTGCGAGATGTAGACGATGCCGACGCCGTGCGCCCGCAGGTCGCCGATGATGCGGAACAGCTCGGCGATTTCCGCGTTGTTCAGCGCGGCGGTCGGCTCGTCCATGATCAGCACGCGCGAGTCGAACGACAGCGCCTTCGCGATCTCGACCATCTGCTGCTTCGCGACCGTCAGCCGGCCGACCGGCGTGCGCGGATCGAGAGCGAGCCGCATCCGCGCGAAGATCGCGGCCGCGTCGCGGTTGAGCCGGTCCTCGTCGATGAACACGCCGAAGCGGCCGCGCGGCTCCCGGCCGATGAAGATGTTCTGCGCGACGCTCAGGTGGTTCATCAGGTTCAGCTCCTGATGGATGATGCCGATGCCGAGCGCCTGCGCCGCGCGCGGCTCGGCGATCTCCACCGCGCGGCCGTCGATCCGGATCTCGCCGCCGTCCTTCTGATACACGCCGGCGAGGATCTTCATCAGCGTCGATTTGCCCGCGCCGTTCTCGCCCATCAGCGCATGCACTTCGCCGGCGCGCAGGTCGAAGCGGCAGTCGTCGAGCGCGAGCACGCCGGGAAAGCGCTTGCTGACGCCGCTCAACGCGATCAGCGGCGGCGCGTCGTTAGGGTTCGGGTCTGCTCGCATCGGTTGCCGCCGTCAGTCGATCGCACGATCGAGATGCGTGTAACCGCCGTCGACGAACAGCCACTGGCCGGTCGTGTGCGACGCGCGCGCCGACAGCAGGAACACGGTGGTATCGGCGATCTCTTCCGCCGTCGTGAAGCGCTTGCCGAGCGGCACCCTGGCGGCGATTGCGGCGAGCTTCGCGTCCGGATCGTCGAAGCCGGCGATCCAGTTGCGGTACAACGGCGTCATCACCTCGGCCGGAATCACCGCGTTGACGCGCACGCCGTCGTCGCGCAGCGCGACGGCCCATTCGCGCGTCAGCGCGAGCTGCGCGCCCTTCGACGCGCAATAGCCGCTCGTGTTGCCCTGCCCGGTGACGGCCGTCTTCGACGAGATGTTGACGATCGCGCCGCGCGTCGCCTTCAGGTGCGGCACGCAGTGATGCGCCATCGCGTAGTAGTGGATCAGGTTGCGCTCGAGCGACGCGACGAACGCGTCGCGCCCGGCGTCGAGCCCCACGCCGTCGTTGACGCCCGCGTTGTTGACGAGCCCGTCGATGCGGCCGAAGCGCGCGACGGTCTGCGCGACGCCGTCGCGGCACTGCGCGTCGTCCTGCAGCTCGACGCGCACGCACACGGCGCGCGGCTGCTTCCGTTCGACCGCACGCAAAAAGCCGTCGTCCGGGGCGTGGCGCGCGAACACCACCGGAATCGCGCCTTCGTCGGCCAGCCGCAACGTGATCGCCGCGCCGATGCCCGATGCGCCGCCGGTCACGATCACGACCTTGTCCTGCAGATCCAGATCCACTTCGCGTCTCCGTCGTTCGTGTCGTTCGTATCGTCCATCTCGTCGCGCGACGTCGTGCGACGCCGCGCCGCCTGCACCCTGCGTCAGCCGCGGAACCGGTACTGCTCCAGCGAGTCGGGCTTCATCTCGATCGAGAAGCCGGGCGCGGTCGGCGGCATGTAGGCCGCGCCGCGCACGATGCACGGCTCGACGAAATGCTCGTGCAGGTGATCGACGTATTCGGCCACGCGCCCTTCCTTCGTGCCCGAGATGCACACGTAGTCGATCATCGACAGATGCTGCACGTATTCGCACAGCCCGACGCCGCCCGCGTGCGGACACACCGGCAGCCCGTATTTCGCGGCCAGCAGCATCACCGCGAGAATCTCGTTGACGCCGCCGAGCCGGCACGCGTCGATCTGCACGACGTCGATCGCGCCGCGCGCGATGAACTGCTTGAACAGCACGCGGTTCTGGCACATCTCGCCGGTCGCGACCTGCACGGGCGCGATCGCGTCGCGGATCTTGCGATGCCCTTCGACGTCGTCGGGGCTCGTCGGCTCCTCGATGAACCACGGCTTCGCGAACGCCAGCTCGCGCACCCAGTCGATCGCCTCGCCGACTTCCCACACCTGGTTCGCGTCAATCATCAGCTTGCGCGCCGGGCCGATCACGTCGCGCGCGATCGACACGCGGCGGATGTCGTCGTCGAGGTTCGCGCCGACCTTCAGCTTCACGTAGTCGAAACCGGCGTCGACCGCCTCGCGGCACAGGCGCCGCAGCTTGTCGTCGCCGTAGCCGAGCCAGCCGGCCGAGGTCGTGTAGCACGGGTAGCCGTCACGCTCGAGCGCCGCGATCCGCGCGGCCTTGCCCGGCGCCTGGCGGCGCAACAGGTCGAGCGCCTCGTCCAGCGTGAGGCAGTCGGTCAGGTAGCGAAAGTCGATCGCGCGCACGATCTCTTCCGGGCTCATGTCGGCCACCAGCCGCCACAACGGCTTGCCCACCGCCTTCGCCCACAGGTCCCACACCGCATTGACGACGGCGCCCGTCGCCAGATGGATCGCGCCCTTGTCGGGGCCGATCCAGCGCAACTGGCTGTCCGACGTCAGGTGCCGCCAGAAGCGGCCCATGTCCTCGTGGATCCAGTCGAGATCGAGGCCGACGACGAGGTGACGCATCGCCTCGATCGCCGCACAGCAGATCTCGTTGCCGCGCCCGATCGTGAACGTGAGCCCATGGCCCGCGAGCCCGTCGCGGTCGGTTTCGAGCACGACGTAGGCGGCCGAGTAGTCGGGGTCCGGATTCATCGCATCGGAGCCGTCGAGCTCGCGCGAGGTCGGAAAGCGCACGTCGAGGACGCGCATCGATCGAATGACAGGCATGGCGAACGCTCCGTTAAAGGGTTTCAGGCCTGCACGGTACGCTGGCGCTGCTCGCCGAGCCCGTCGATGCCGAGCGTGATGACCTGCCCGGCGCGCAGATAGACGGGCGGCTTCTGCCCGAGGCCGACGCCCGGCGGCGTGCCGGTCGAGATCACGTCGCCCGGCTGCAGGCTCATGAAGCGGCTCAGATAGCTGATCAGGAACGGCACGCGGAACACCATCGTCGCGGTCGAGCCGTTCTGATAGCGGTGGCCGTCCACCTCGAGCCACAAGCGCAGCGCGTGCGGGTCCGGCACTTCGTCGGCCGTGACGAGCCACGGGCCGAGCGGGCCGAACGTGTCGTTGCCCTTGCCCTTGTCCCACGTGCCGCCGCGTTCGAGCTGGTACTCGCGCTCCGACACGTCGTTCACCACGCAGTAGCCGGCGACGTGCGACAGCGCATCGGCTTCGTCGATATAGCGGCCGGGCCGGCCGATCACCACGCCGAGCTCGACTTCCCAGTCGGTCTTCTCGGAGCCGCGCGGAATCTCGACGTCGTCGTTCGGCCCGCAGATCGCGCTGGTCCATTTGCCGAACACGACGGGCTCCTTCGGCACCTCCATGCCGGACTCGGCCGCGTGATCCGAATAGTTCAGGCCGATGCAGATGAACTTGCCGACCCGGCCGACACAGGCGCCCAGCCGCGGCGTGCCGTCGACGAGCGGCAGCGACGCAGGATCGAGCTCGCGCAGCCGCGCGAGCGACGCGGGCGTGAGCGCGTCGCCGGCGACGTCGTCGATCACGCCCGACAGGTCGCGGATCCTGCGCTGCGCATCGAGCAGCCCCGGTTTCTCGTGGTGTTTGTCGCCAAATCTCAGCAGTTTCATGTCGTCCCAGCGAAACGGAAGTGGATGGAAAGGTGCGGGCGGCCGCCGCGGTCAGTTCGACCAGCCGCCGTCGATCACGTGAATCGTGCCGGTGGTGAACGACGCTTCGTCGGACGCGAGATACGCGGCGAGCGCGGCCACTTCGTCGGCGGTGCCGATGCGGCCCATCGGCTGGCGCGCGACGAAGGCCGCGCGCACGCTGTCGGTCGACACCTCGCGTGCGCGCGCCTGCTCGGCGATGCGCTGTTCGAGCGACGGCGACGCGATCGTGCCGGGGCAGATCGCGTTGCAGCGAATGCGCCGTTCGACGAAATCGGCGGCGACCGACTTGGTGAGGCCGATCACGGCCGCCTTGGTCGTGCCGTAGACGAAACGGTTCGGCACGCCCTTCACGCTCGACGCGGCGGACGCCATGTTGACGATCGACGCGCCGCCCGCCTCCAGCATCGCCGGCAGCAGCGCGCGGATCAGCCGGTACATCGACGTGACGTTCAGATCGAACGAAAACGCCCACGCGCGCTCGTCGCAGTCGAGGATCGAGCCGTGATGCACGAAGCCCGCGCAGTTGAACAGCACGTCGAACGCGCGTTCCCGCGCTGCCAGCGCCGCCACGTCGGCCGCAGCGGTCACGTCGAGCCGGCGCGTGGACAGCCGGCCGCCCGCACGTTGCGCATCGGCCGCGAGCTGCTCGAGCGCGGTGTCGTTGATGTCGGTCGCCAGCACGTCGGCGCCCTCGCTTGCGAACCGCAGCGCGGTCGCGCGGCCGATGCCCTGTCCAGCCGCCGTCACCAGCGCACGCTTGCCCTGCAATCTCATGAGCCCCTCCGGGAGAGCCGGTCGAGCCGGCCGATTGGCACAAAGGACCAAAGGTCCAACCAATCTTAGGAAGAGAATCCGGATTTGTCACGAACGTGGGATTCAGTGTTTTCCCGAGCGACAAAATCGGTCGCCAAACAGCGGAGAAGTCGGGAAACGAGCCTTCGCCGCGCCGCGCGATTGCCCGCAACGCCAATAGGCATGCGGCTCGCGCCGATTGGCGCGCGCGCGCCGCGAGTGCGGCCGGCACGAAACTGACAAAAAAGTCATGTTCGCGTCAGGCTGGCAACCGGGCGCGCACGGGATCATGGCGTCGTCGGCCGCGCCCTACCGGTCCACCGCAGCGTCCGCCGCCAAGTGCGGCGGGCATCTCCGTCCCCCGCGGGGTCCGACGTGCCCGGGCGAGCGGGCACGTTGGCGCGGGCCGATTTCGCGCCCCGGACGTTTAAGTCCGGGGCGCTTTTGTCGTGGGCGTTTTACCCGAAAACGCGCCCTCATTGTTTCTAAATCGGCAAAAGGTAATTTGAGCCAAACAGGATGTTTTTTCCCGTCACAGACGCTTACATTTAGCGCACCACTCATGGAAACCGCTACGGATTCGCGCTCGGGTAGTGACATCCACTGCCATCGACGAAACCGCACTGCGCTTTAGGAAACGGCAAAATGAAGGCACCCCAATCCATGCCTGCGCTTGATCCCGCCGACGTCCACGTCGAAATTCTCGAACGTTCCGATACGCTGCTGGTGGTTCGCTGGGTCGAACCCGGCCGCTGCCATTACGGCGAACAGCGCTGGCGCCGCCGCTTCGCGCAACGCACCGGCACCTGCGCGCTGTCGCGCCAGGTGATCCAGCGCGGCGACGAAGTGTTCCGCCCGGCCGAGCGCCCGGCGCCCGCCAACGCGGCCGCGATGATCTCCGCGGCCGAAGTGCTCGCGCTGGCCGGCAACCGCTAAGCGCGCGACGGCGCCGCCACGTCGGCGGCTGCGCGACGCGCAAGCGGCGCGCCGATTCCCCGTCTCTGCTGCCTGTGTCATCCGACGCGCACGCCGTGGGTATCCGCACGCACGGGCGTCGCGCCGGCATGCAGCCGAGTCGGCCGACGTGACGTCGCGGCGCGCTGCGACTCATTGCACAGGCGGAAACGAAAGCACGATGAAAGGCTGGATCGGCGCCGCACTGTTACTCATCAGGAAACAATCTATCGTCAAAATCAGCGTTTACCCTGAACGACCCGGTGACTAAGATTCAACCCAATCGCTGCAGACATGGTGTCGCAAGCGAATCAAATAAAACACCGGAGGTCATCATGAAATCGCTCGTTTCCGCAGTCGTTGCCGCTGTTGCGCTGTCCGCTTCGTTCGGCGCGTTCGCTCAAAGCAGCGTGACGCGTGCGCAAGTGCGCAACGAACTGGTTCAGCTCGAAAAGGCCGGCTACAAGCCGGGCCTCGCGAGCCCGTATTACCCGACCGACATCCAGGCCGCCGAAGCGCGCGTGCACGGTGCGGACGCCAGCGGTTACGGCGCGCAGCCGGCGCCGGTCGTCCATTCGGGCGCCCCGGCGGCGGCAACGTCGTCGAACGCCCGCGACTCGGTTTTCTTCGGCCAGTAAGCCGACGCGCCCTCGGCGGGCGCACAGCGCCTGGCGCGCTGAAGCAGTACCCGGACGAGCCCGTCAAGCGGGCTCGTCTTGTTTTGCGATACGCATACCTCCGCCGCCCGGCAACGGGTGGCTTCGCCCGGACGCACCGCGTCCGGGCGCTTTTTCCCCGCCGAGGTAGATGCGGCCAAGCCGTGCGCCGTCAACGCGGCGCGGCCACGGCGCCCAGCGTTCGCGACAACACGCGCCAGCGCGACAGCAATTCGTCACGATCGACGTAACACCCTTGCAGATGCCGGCGACCGGTCGCCGGATCGAACTCGGTGCGCGCATGCAGCACGCGGCGGTTGTCGAACGCCCACATGTCGCCCGCGCGCAGCCGGCGCTGCACGCGAAACCGCGGCTCGCGCGCCAGCACGAGGAAGCGCCGGTACGCGCGATAGACGGCGGCGACCGCATCGGCCGGCGCATCGAGCGGCCCGCGCAGGAAGTTCGCGACGCGCACCTCGCTGACGTTGCCGCGCGCATCGAGCCCGATCACGGGCGCGGAGCAGCGATAGTCGCCGTGCGCGCTCTTGTTCCAGAACTCGAACGGCGTCGACACGAGGCGCTCGAAATCGGCCGGACGTTCGCGTCGCAGTGCGTCGGCGAGCGCGAAGCCGTCGATGAACACGCTGTCGCCGCCCGTCGCGTCGTTGGCGAGGCAATGCAGGAACTGCACGCCCGGCTGCAACTCGCGGGTCGGCAGATCGGTATGCGGCGGCAGGTTCAGCGACGTGTATGCATTGCTGTCCGGCCGCGGCTTCGATTCGACGTCGAACAGCACGCCGAAATTGCTCTCGCGGATCAGGCCGACGCGCCGCGCGACGTCGGCGACCCGCCCGCGCTCGGCCGGCACGCCCTCGACGAGCGTCAGGCCGGTGCGCTGCAATGCGCCGAGCCATGCGTGCAACGCGCCGTCGTCGTCCATCAGATCGCGCCACGCGAACACGCCGAGCGCCGCGGCATCGTCGCCGAGCCATACGTGCGGCCCGTGCGCCGCGTGGCGTTCGGCGCGCGATGCGTCGTCATATGCATGTGTGCGCAACCAACCGGGCGACCACGCGCTGCGATGCCCGTCGTTCCATTCGACGTGCAGCGCGCCGTCGCGGTCGACGTGCACGACGCGCGCGGACAGATCGGCGCGCGCATCGGCGATCTCGAACACCTGCTCGCGCGTCAGCGCATGCACGCACGCGGCGCACGCGCAGTTGTCGCGCAGCCAGTCGAAGTGGAACGGCGAACGGCGCGCGTCGCTCCACTCGACCTCCACCGCGGCGTCGCCGAGCGTCGCCGCGGCGATCGTCGCGTCGGCGGAAAAGGTCCGCCAGTCCTCGATACGGTGTTGCGCTGCCTGCATCGTTGCCTCCCGGAAACGCCCGCTACGCGTGTGGTGCGAGCAGAAACCCGCCGATCATCCGGTGCATCTGCGCCGCCTGCGGGCTCGTTCCGAGCGCGCGCCAGCAGCCGTGCACCAGCCCTTCCCCCATCCAGTAACGCGCCACGCCGCCGGCCGCGACGATCCGTTCGACGTAGACGCGCGCATCGTCACGCAGCGGATCGTGCTGCGCGCCGATCGCGAGCACCGGCGGCAGCCCGTCGAAGCGCGACGCCGCGAGCGGCACCGACGCGCGCAGCAGCGGATCGGCGCTCAGTGCGGCTGCGTCGGCCTGCGCCCAGTACAGCGCGCGATAGCGACGAACGTCGTCGAGCGTGAGCATCGGCGCATGCGCTTCGGTGTCGCGCGCCGGTGCCTGCGGCTCGATGCCGAGCAGCGGGTACGCGAGCGCGATGCCGTCGAGGCCCGCTTCGCCGGCGTCGCGCAGCGCGGTCGCGACGGCCGCCGCGAGATTGCCGCCCGCGCTGTCGCCCGCGAGCGTCAGCGGCCGCGCGCACGGGCCGAACGGCCAGTGCGCCGCATCGCGCGCGGCGCGCGTGACGGCCAGGCAATCCTCGAGCGCGGCCGGCGCGCGATGCTCGGGCGCGAGCCGGTAAGCGACGGCGATCACCGCGAGCCCGGTGTCGGCCGCGAGCTGCGCGGTGATCAGCGCATGGCTGTCGAGCGAGCCGACGACGAAGCCGCCGCCATGGAAAAACAACACGGTGCCGCGCGGTGCGCCGTGCGCCGGCGCGTAGCGCCGCAGCGCGATCGCGGGCCCGTGCGGCGCGCGCCATAAGGCGTCGTGCCGCACGATGCCCGGCGGCAGTTCGGCGGGCGTCCACGCGGCCGCGAAGCGATCGTAGATGCGGCGTTGCTCGGCCGGCGAGCGCGCGGCCGTGCCGGCCGGATACGCGGCGTCGACCGCGGCGACGAACGCTGCGATTTGCGCTTCGAGCATCGCGTGCGCGCCGTCGTTCGCCGCGTCAGCGGCGCGGCGGCAGGCCGATCACGCGCCCCGCGTAGGCGGGCGCCGCGCAATCGAGCTGCAACGCGTGCAAGCCGGCCACGCGCGCGGCCACGTCGTCGTCGAACGGCGCCGATTTCGCGCCGCCGCGCGTCGCGACGTGCAGCAGCATCTGCTCGCTCGCCGCCACCGCGGCGTCGTACCCGTCGGCGAACAGTTCGAGATACAGATGCAGCCGCTTCGCATCGTGCGCGAGCACGCGCACGTCGACGCGCACGCGCGCACCCTCCTTGATTTCCTGCAGATAGTTGACGTGCGCTTCGAGCGTGTAGACCGAGCGGCCGCGCTCGCGGCGCGCGGCGTCGTCGAGGCCGATCCGGTCCAGCAGCGCGTCGGTCGCGAAGCTGAAGATCAGCAGATAGAACGCATCGCGCAGATGGCCGTTGTAGTCGACCCACTCGGGCCGCACGACGTCGTGGTAAATCGTCAGCGGAGTATCGCCGGTCATGTTGGTTCAATCCTCGAATCGCATCCCATACCGCGCCTTCACCGTCGCGATCGCGTCGAGCACCTCGGTGATGCACTCGTCGCGATAGCGCTCGAGCTCCTTGATGCTGCGCGTGCCCTGCTGTTCGCGGGTGCCGTCGACGACGCGGTCGATCAGCGCATCGGTCAGCTGCGGCGCGACCAGCTTCGTCCACGGCAGTTCGAGCGCGGGGCCGAACTGCTGCATGAAGTGTCGCATGCCCGCGTCGCCGCCCGCCAACGTGTAGGTCAGGAACGTGCCCATGAACGACCAGCGGATGCCCGCGCCGAAGCGGATCGCGTCGTCGATCTCGCCGGTCGTCGCGACGCCTTCGTCGACGAGATGCAACGCCTCGCGCCACAACGCCTCGAGCAGCCGGTCCGCGATGAAGCCCGGCACCTCCTTGCGCACGTGCAGCGGCCGCATGCCGAGCGTGCGATAGATCGTCATCGCCGCTTCGACGGCCTCCGGCGACGTGCGCTCGCCGCCGAGCACCTCGACGAGCGGCAGCAGATAGACCGGATTGAACGGATGGCCGACCACGCAGCGCTCCGGATGGGTGGCCCGCGCATAGAAGTCGGTCGGCAGCAGCCCGGACGTCGACGACGCGATGATCGCGTCCGGCTTCGCCGCGCGGCTGATCTGCTCGTGCAGTTCGAGCTTCAGCGCTTCGCGCTCGGGCGCGCTTTCCTGGATGAAGTCCGCGTCGGCGACGCACTCCGCGATCGTCGCTGCGAAACGCAGCCGCGCCGGGTCCGCGCCCGGCGCGAGGCCGACGCGCTCCAGCGCGGGCCATGCGTTCGCGACGCTCGCGCGCAGCCGCTCCGGCGCGCCCGGCGCCGGGTCCCACACGACCACGTCGAGACCGTGCGCGAGCGCACGGCAAATCCATCCGCTGCCGATCACGCCGGTGCCGATCGCGGCGAACGTCCTGATGTCGGTCTTCACTGCCATGTCAATGCATCCTTCGAAGCGAGGAAAATCGGACGGCGCGCGCGCAGCTGCGCGCCGCCGCAATGAATCGCTGAACTGCTGAACCGGCGCTCAGGCGAATTCGGTGATCGGGCGGCGCTCGAGCGCGCGCTCGCCGCGCGCCGGCAGGCCGAGCTTGCGACGCCCTTCGGCCGGCGTCAGCACGCGCCCGCCGAGGCGTTCGACGATTTCGCGCGCGCGCTCGACCAGCGTGCCGTTGGTCGCATGGACGCCGCGATCGAGCCAGATGTTGTCTTCGAGGCCGACCCGCACGTGGCCGCCGAGCAGCATCGCCTGCGCGACCATCGGCATCTGCATGCGGCCGATGCCGAAGCCGGCCCAGTGCGCGCCGGGCGGCAGATTGTCGACCATCGCCTTCATCGTGCCGGTGTCGGCTGGCGCGCCCCACGGGATGCCGAGGCACAGCTGGAACAGCGGCGGATCGTCGAGCAGCCCTTCCTTCAGCAGCTGCTTCGCGAACCACAGATGGCCCGTATCGAAGATCTCCAGCTCCGGCTTCACGCCGAGCTCCTGGATGCGCCGCGCGCCGGCGCGCAGCTGCGCGGGCGTCGACACGTAGATGTAGTCGCCGTCGCCGAAATTGAGCGTGCCGCAGTCGAGCGTGCAGATCTCGGGCAGCAGCTCCTCCACGTGCACGAGGCGCGTGAGGCCGCCGACGAGGTCGGTGCCCTGGCCGAAGCGCATCGGATCTTCGCCGGCGCCGATCTCCAGATCGCCGCCCATGCCGGCCGTCAGGTTGATGATCACGTCGACGTCGGCCGAGCGGATCCGGTCGACCACCTCGCGGTACAGGTGCGGGTCGCGGCTGCCGCGGCCCGTGTGCGGATCGCGCACGTGGCAGTGCGCGACGGTCGCGCCGGCCTTCGCCGCTTCGATCGCGGCGGCCGCGATCTGCTTCGGCGTGACCGGAATCGCCGGATGCTTGCCGACCGTATCGCCCGCACCGGTGACCGCACAGGTGATGATGACTTCATTGTTCATGCCGCTTACCCTCGCTTGATTCGGTTCGTGTCGTTCAGTTTTGCTCTTGCAGCGGACGCTGCGTCACAGGCCGAGATAGGCTTTCACCGCCGGCAGCCCGTCCTTGCCGTCGAACGTCTTGACGCCGGCGAGCCACGCATCGAGCACCTGCGGGTTCTTCTTCAGGTAGGCCTTCGCCGCGTCGGCCGGCTTGGTCTTGTTCATCACCGACTGCATCAGCTGGTTCTCCAGCTGCGTCGTGAAGCGCAGGTTCTCGACCAGCTTGCCGGCGTTCGGGCAGCGCGAGATGAAGTCGGAGGCGGTCAGCGTGTACACGCGCGCTTCGCCGTAGTTCGGGCCGAACGCCGCGTCGCCGCCGGCCAGATAGTTCATGCCGATCTGGATGTTCATCGGATGCGGCTCCCAGCCGAGGAACACGACCCACTTCTTGTCGCGGATCGCACGCTCGACCGTCACCAGCATCCCGGCTTCGCTCGACTCGACCAGCTTGAAGCCGCCGAGGCCGTACTGGTTCGTGTCGATCATCTTCTGGATCGTCGCGTTCGCGCTGCTGCCCGGCTCGATCCCGTAGATCTTGCCGTCGAGCTCCGCGCGATGCTTGGCGATGTCGTCGAAGGTCTTCAGGCCGGCCTGGTATTCGTAGCTCGGCACCGCGAGCGTCGCCTTCGCGCCCGACAGGTTCGGCGGCTCGACCACGTTGATCGACTTGCTGTCGAGGAACGGCTGCAGCTGCTTCTGCTGCACCGGCCACCAGTAGCCGAGCGACACGTCGAGCTGCTTGCTCTTCAGGCCGGCGAACGAGATCGGCACCGACGCGATCGTCGTCGTGGGCTTGTAGCCGAGCCCTTCGAACACCGTCGACGCGAGCGCCGTGGTGGACGTGATGTCGGTCCAGCCGATGTCGGCGAAGCGGACGTTGCGGCAGCTCGCCGCCTCCGTCTCGGCCTGCGCGGCAGTCGCGCATGCGCCGGTCGCCAGCACGGCCGCGGCGAACGCGGCGATCTTTGTCGACTTCATGGTCTTCTCTCCCGGTTGGACCGATGTCCGACGGGTTCGCGGAAGTGCGTCCCGGCCTGCATCGTGGGAGTAAAAGTAACGGGCCATATTGCCCGCAAGGCGACCGCCGGCGACCTGTTCTTGACTGTTTGCGACTATGAGTGGAAACCACTACGCGCGCGCAGCGGCTTGTGCGGCGGGGGTTTTACGGCGATCGCGGCGGGCGGGCGGTTGTCCGGATGCGGCGTCGGGACGGTGACGCGGAGGCGCCGCAACGGCGACGCGTCAGCGCCGTACGTCGACGTAGGTTTCGCGGCAGATGGCGCGCAGCGCGTCGACCAGCAGATCGCGCGTCGGCGCATGCGGTTCGGCCGCGCGCGTGAACAGCGCGATCGGCGGCAGCGTCCAGACCAGCGAGTAAGGCACGATCGCGACGCCCGCGATGCGCACCATTTCCTCGGCGATATCGGCCGGCACGATCGACACCGCATCGTCGCTCGACGCGATCATTTCGCCGATCAGCTTCGACGAGTAGCTCTCGACGATCGGCACCGGCGGCGCGATGCCGGCCGACAGGAACAGGTCGGTCACCTGCTCGCGCATCGGCGTGTGCGGCGCGCCGAGAATCCAGTCGAGCGCGCGCAGCTTCTCCCAGTCGAGCGGCATGCGGGCCAGCTTCGCGGCGAGACGCCGGCTCGCGATCATCCGCGGCTGCTGCTGATACAGCACTTCGAACGACACCTGCCCGAGATCGATCGCCGACGACGCGCGGCCGATCACCAGATCGACGCTGTGATCCTTCAGCTGCAGCAGCAACTGGTCGCTGGTGCCCTCGTGGATCGTCACGGTCAGACGCCGCTCCATCCCCGCCTGCAGCCGCTTGAGCGCCGCGGACAGCATCTGGCCCGAAATGAACGGGATCACGCCGATGTGCAGGTGGGCCGCATGGCCGGCCGCCACCGCCTCCATTTCGCGGGCCAGATGCTCGAGGTCCTTCAGCATCGCCTTCGCGCGCTCCAGCACGACCGCGCCGAGCGCGGTCGGCCGCATCCCGCGCGACGAGCGCTCGAACAGCGGCTTGCCGAACATGCTCTCCAGCTCGGACAGCGCGTTGGTCACGGCCGGCTGGCTGCTGGCCATGTGCTCCGCCACGCGCGTCAGCGAGCCGTGCTGCTGGATCTGCAGCAACAGCATCAGATGCCGCATCTTCAGCCGCGCACCGAGGCGCCGGACCACGTCGTTTGCGTCGAATGTCACCTTGGGACCGCCGCACCATCAGGAAAAAGTGATGGCCCGATATTAAAACAGAATCATCTCCTTATGGCCGATCCCTAGAATGGCCGTCATCGATCGCGTCGGGACTGGCCTGACGCACCTGCCCGGACCCAAAACATGAAACAGACAGAGACTCAGCAGCAAGCCGCGTACGACTATCACGAGTTTCCGACGCCGGGGAAGATCTCGGTCGTCGCCAGCAAGCCGCTCGTGACGCAGCGCGATCTGGCGCTGGCTTACACGCCGGGCGTCGCGAGCGTCTGCGAGTCGATCGCCGCCGAACCGCTGAACGCGCATCGCTTCACGAGCCGCGGCAATCTGGTGGGCGTGATCACCAACGGCACGGCGGTGCTGGGTCTGGGCAACATCGGCGCGCTCGCGTCGAAGCCGGTGATGGAAGGCAAGGCCGTGCTGTTCAAGAAGTTCGCCGGGATCGACGTGTTCGACATCGAGATCAACGAGACCGACCCGGACAAGCTGGTCGACATCATCGCCGGCCTCGAGCCGACCTTCGGCGGGATCAACCTCGAGGACATCAAGGCGCCCGAGTGCTTCACCGTCGAGCGCAAGCTGCGCGAGCGCATGAAGATCCCCGTGTTCCACGACGACCAGCACGGCACCGCGATCACCGTCGCGGCCGCGTTCATCAACGGGCTGAAGGTGGTCGGCAAGTCGATCTCGGACGTGAAGGTCGTGACCTCGGGCGCCGGCGCGGCCGCGCTCGCCTGCCTCGACCTGCTCGTCGACCTCGGGCTGCCGATCGAAAACGTGTGGGCGACCGACATCGAAGGCGTCGTCTACCGCGGCCGCACCACGCTGATGGACCCGGCCAAGGAGCGCTTCGCGCAGGAAACCGATGCGCGCACGCTGGCCGAGGTGATCGGCGGCGCCGACATCTTCCTCGGCCTGTCGGCCGGCGGCGTGCTGAAGCCGGAGATGCTGAGCGCGATGGCCGCGCGCCCGCTGATCCTCGCGCTCGCGAATCCGACGCCGGAGATCTTCCCGGAGCTCGCGCATGCGACCCGCGACGACGTCGTGATCGCGACCGGCCGCTCGGATTTCCCGAACCAGGTCAACAACGTGCTGTGCTTCCCGTACATCTTCCGCGGCGCACTCGACGTGGGCGCGACCACGATCACGCGTGAAATGGAAATCGCCGCGGTCCACGCGATCGCCGGTCTCGCGCAGGAAGAACAGAGCGACATCGTCGCGGCGGCCTATGGCGGCGACGAGGTGTCGTTCGGCCCGCAATACCTGATTCCGAAGCCGTTCGACCCGCGCCTGATCGTCCGTATCGCGCCGGCGGTGGCGAAGGCCGCGATCGAAGGCGGCGTCGCGACGCGCCCGCTCGCCGACCTCGACGCGTACGTCGAGCAGCTGCAGCAGTTCGTCTATCACTCGGGCGCGTTCATGAAGCCGCTGTTCGCGGCCGCGCGCCAGCTGGTGCGCGACGGCGGCAAGGCGCGCATCGTGTTCACCGAGGGCGAGGACGAACGCGTGCTGCGCGCGGTGCAGGTGATCGTCGACGAGAAGCTCGCGCGTCCGATCCTGGTCGGTCGCCCCGAGGTGCTGCTCGCGCGCATCGAGCGCTTCGGGCTGCGCCTGCGGCTCGGCCAGGACGTCGAGGTCACCAATCCGGAATACGACGAGCGCTTCCCGCAGTACTGGACGACGTATTGGGAACTGCGTTGCCGCGACGGCATCTCGAAGGAGATGGCGCGCGTCGAGATGCGCCGGCGCCTGACGCTGATCGGCGCGATGATGGTGCGGCTCGGCGATGCGGACGGGATGATCTGCGGGACCGTCGGCGAATATCACAACCACCTGCGCTTCGTCGACGAAGTGATCGGCAGGAAGCCCGATGCGTCGACCTACGCGGCGATGAACATCCTGCTGCTGAACCAGCGGACCGTCGCGCTCGTCGATACGCACGTCAACGACAACCCCGATGCGGAGCAGATCGCCGAATTCACGATCGCGGCGGCGCGCCAGATGGAATGGCTGAACCTGACGCCGAAGGTCGCGCTGCTGTCGCGTTCGAACTTCGGGTCGGGGAGCGCGGCGTCGGGCGCGAAGATGCGCAACGCGCTGGAGATCATCCGCGCGCAGGCGCCGGACATCCAGGCCGACGGCGAGATGCACGGCGACTGCGCGCTCGACGAGTCGCTGCGCTTGCGGCTGCTGCCGATGTCGCCGCTCAAGGGCGCGGCAAACCTGCTCGTGTGCCCGAACGTCGACGCCGGCAACATCGCGTACAACCTGCTCAAGACCGAAGCGGGCAGCAACGTCGCGGTCGGGCCGTTCCTGCTCGGCGTCAATGCGCCGGTGAACATCCTCACGTCGAGCGCGACCGTGCGGCGGATCGTGAACATGACCGCGCTGACGGTGATCGAGGCGAATCGCAACGCGGCGGCGTAACGACCACGGACGAGGGGCGGCCGAGGCGGCCCCTCGTCCGGTGCTGCGCACCGCCCGTTGCGCTTATACGATGCGCTCCAGCGCAGCGGCGAAGCGCGCCACCGCCGCATCGACGTCATGCAGCTTGTCGAGGCCGAACAGGCCGATGCGGAAGGTCTTGAAGTCGGCCGGCTCGTCGCATTGCAGCGGCACGCCGGCCGCGATCTGCACGCCCACGTCGGCAAACTTCTTGCCGGAACGGATCCCGTCGTCGTCGGTATAGCTGACGACCACGCCCGGCGCCTCGAAGCCTTCGGCCGCCACGCTGCGAAACCCCTTCTGCGCGAGCAACGCGCGAATCCGCGCGCCGAGCTCGAGCTGCTCGGCCTTCACCTTGTCGAAGCCGTACGCCAGTGTTTCGGCGATGACGTCGCGCAGCGTCGCGAGGCTGTCGGTCGGCATCGTCGCGTGATACGCGAAGCCGCCGTTCTCGTACGCCTCCATGATCTGCAGCCACTTGCGCAGATCGCACGCGAAGCTGGTGCTGGTGGTCGCGTCGATCCGCTCGCGCGCCAGCGCGCCGAGCATCACCAGTCCGCAGCCGGGCGAGGCGCTCCAGCCCTTCTGCGGCGCGCTGATCAGCACGTCGACGCCGGTCGCCTCCATGTCGACCCACACCGTGCCGGACGCGATGCAATCGAGCACGAACATCCCGCCGACCGCATGCACGGCGTCCGCCACCGCGCGCAGATACGCGTCGGGCAGCATCATGCCGGAGGCGGTCTCGACGTGCGGCGCGAACACGAGGTCCGGCTTGTGCTCGCGAATCGCGGCGACCACTTCGTCGAGCGGCGCAGGCGCATAGGCGGCCTGCCGGCCCGGCTCGACCGGACGCGCCTTCAGCACGATCGCTTCGGACGGAATGCCGCCCATCTCGAAGATCTGCGACCAGCGGAAGCTGAACCAGCCGTTGCGGATCACGAGGCATTTGCGGTTGGTCGCGAACTGCCGCGCGACGGCCTCCATGCCGAAGGTCCCGCTGCCCGGCACGATGGCGACGGCCTTCGCGTGGTAGACCTGCTTCAACGCAGCGGAAATGTCGCGCATCACGTGCTGGAAGCGCTGCGACATGTGATTGATCGACCGGTCGGTGTACACCACCGAATATTCGAGAAGCCCGTCGCGGTCGACATCGGGAAGTAATCCTGGCACGTTCGCCTCCGGTAAGGAATCTGGCATGGGATGAGCGCGCGCGGCATCCGGGCGGACGCCGCCGCTGCAATACAACATCGGATGACGGTTGCATCGACGACGACCGATTCTAGCGAAAGCCGCTGCGCTTGGTACGACGGGGCGCGGAGGCGCGCTGCACGTTGCCGCGCCGCTCGCCTACCTCGGCCACCGCCAGCTCGGCTCCGACAGATGTTCGGCGAAGAAGTCGGACAGCGCGGCGATCTTCGCCGGCCGGGCGCGCGCGGAAGGCGTGATGAAGTACAGGCCGCCCTTGGTGAGCGACCAGTCGGTCAGGATCGCTTCGAGCCGGCCGTCGGCCAGATATTCGCCGGCGATGAACTCCGGCAGCTCGCCGATCGCGAGCCCTTCGAGCAGCGTCGGCAGCAGCGCGTCGGAATTCGTGACGCGCAGCGGCCCGTTCGGCAGGATCGGCTCTTCTTCGCCAGCGTCGTTCGTGAAGCGCCACACGTCGCTGTGCGCGCGGTACGCATACGACAGGCATGCGCGCCCGGCCAGATCGCGCGGATGCGTCGGCCGGCCTTCGCGCGCCAGATAGGCCGGCGACGCGACCACGTATTGCGTCACCGCGCACAGGCGCCGCGCGACCAGCGACGAATCGGGCAGCGCGGCGATCCGCAGCGCGGCATCGAAACCGTCGGCGATCAGATCGACCGACGCATCCGACAGATGCAGGTCGATCGACACTTCCGGATAGGCGCGAAAGAACGCCGGCAACAGCGGCGCGACCCAACGCAGCCCGAACGACATCGGCACCGCGAGCCGCACGAGCCCGCGCGGCTGCACGGCCATCTCGCGCGCGGCGCTCTCCGCCTCTTCCGCGTGGCGATACATGTCGCCCGCCTTTTCGCACAAGGTCCGGCCGAACTCGGTGAGCGCGAGCTGCCGCGACGTGCGGTTGAAGAGCCGCCCGCCGAGCCGGTCTTCCAGGCGCGCGACGCCGCGCGACACGGTCGCCACCGACACGCCCATCGAGCGGGCCGCCGCCGCGAACGAGCCCTCCTCGGCGACCTTCGCGAACATCGCGAGCCCCTCGAAGTCAGGCAATCTGGCCATTTCCCCTCATCTTTTCATTTATGCAACGTTGGCTTGCAATCAATTCTATTTCGAAAGCCTGGGTGCGTCGATATTCTCCTTACATCGCAGCACGTAACACGAACCCCCTCATCCAGATATCGAAAGGAGAAGCACCATGGCACGCAAGCTCGACAACAAGATCGCACTCGTCACCGGCGGCACCAGCGGGATCGGCCTCGCGACCGCCCAGCGCTTCGCCGCGGAAGGCGCCCACGTCTACGTGACCGGCCGCCGTCAGGCCGAACTCGACGCCGCGGTCGGCTCGATCCGCGACAACGGCGGCAGCGCGACCGGCGTGCGGATCGACTCGACGAAGCTCGACGAACTCGACGCGCTGTACGCGCAGATCGGCGAAGAACGCGGCCGCCTCGACGTGCTGTTCGCGAACGCGGGCGGCGGCTCGATGCTGCCGTTCGGCAGCATCACCGAAGAGCACTTCGACGACACGTTCGATCGCAACGTGAAAGGCGTGCTGTTCACGGTGCAAAAGGCGCTGCCGCTGCTGGCCGACCGCGCGTCGGTGATCCTCACCGGCTCGACGGCAGCCAGCGCCGGCACCGCGGCGTTCAGCGTGTATGCGGCGTCGAAGGCCGCGGTACGCTCGTTCGCACGCAACTGGATTCTCGACCTCAAGGAGCGCGGCATCCGCGTGAACACGATCAGCCCCGGTGCGACGCGTACGCCGGGCCTGCTCGACCTCGCCGGCCAGGACGCCGCGCAGCGTCAGGGGCTCGCCGACTATCTGGCTTCGCTGATTCCGATGGGGCGCCTCGGCGAACCCGAGGAAATCGCGGGCGCTGCGCTGTTCCTCGCGTCGGACGATGCGAGCTTCGTGAACGGCATCGAGCTGTTCGTCGACGGCGGTCAGCAGCAGATCTGAACATGATGAGGCTGCGGCGGTTAGACCGGCGGCACGCGCCACGCCGAGACGCCGGTCAGCGCTGCCGCCGCGCGCCGGGGCCTCATCCGCCTCGGAAATTTCGCGACCGTCTACAACACGCAATTCGGCGAGCTGCCGTCGGCGACCACACGCCGAGCGTTTCGCGGGCCAGTCGATGTATTCCCTGTACCGCCTGATCCCGCTGAACTTCGATCTCGTCGCCCGCTTCTCGGTCGAGCGGCTGCAGCGGCCGTCGCACGAAAATACGCGGAGCGCCGCGCAAACCCGCGATAATCCAGTGTCGAGCGTCCGGCGCGCGCTGCGCCCCGCTCGCCGCCCGGCCTTCATCCGATTCGACGCGACCCCGCGATGCCCGAGGATTTCCACTTCCTGTTGCTGCCCGGCTTCTCCGCGCTCGGCTTCATGTCCGCGGTCGAACCGCTGCGGGTCGCGAACCGGTTCCGCACCGAGTTGTACCGCTGGCACGTGATCAGCGCGGACGGCGCGCCCGTCGCCGCGAGCAACGGCATCCCGGTGGCGGCCGAGGCCGCCTATGCGGACGTCGGGCAGGTCGACACGGTGTTCGTCGTCGCCGGCTTCGATCCGCTCGCCTGCTACGACCGCGCGCTCGCCGACTGGCTGCGCCGCCAGCACCGGCACGGCGCGACGCTCGGCGGCATCGACACCGGCAGCTTCGTGCTCGCGGAAGCCGGGCTGTTCGACGCGTCGCAAACGCTGACGCTGCACTGGGAGGCGCTCGCCGCGTTCCGCGAGCGTTACCCGCGCCTGAACGCGACGCAGGAGCTGTTCGAGATCGACGAGCGGCGCATCACCTGCGCGGGCGGCACCGCGTCGATCGACATGATGCTCGACCTGATCGGCCGGCGGCACGGCGCCGATCTCGCCGCGGCGATCTCCGAGCAGTTCGTCGTGAGCCGCATCCGGCCGCGCTCGGACAGCCAGCGCCTCGAGATCGCCGCGCGCTACGGCGTGCACAACCGCAAGCTGATCCAGGTGATCGATTCGATGCAGCGGCACATGGAGACGCCGCTCGGCTCCGACGCGCTCGCGCAGGAGGTGTCGATCACGCGACGCCAGCTCGAACGGCTGTTCAGCGCGACGCTGAACGACACGCCGACGCGCTTCTATCTGAACCTGCGGCTCGATCGCGCCCGCGAGCTGCTGCAGCAGACCGACATGAGCATCACGTCGGTGTGCGTCGCGTGCGGGTTCGAATCGCCGTCGCATTTCTCGCGCACGTACCGCACGCGCTTCGGCGTGAGCCCGCGCAGCGACCGCGGCGGCCTCGCGCCAAAGCGCTGAGCGATGCGGGGCGCGGTACGAACCGATGCGTTGCCGTGCGCCGCGGCGACGGCCGTCAATTCCCGTACATGTCGAAGTCGAAGTACTTCGACTCGATCTTGCGATACGTGCCGTCGCTGCGAATCTGCGCGATCGCGCGATTCAGCGCGTCGCGCAGGTCGGTATCGGCCTTGCGCACGCCGATCGCGTCGCCGTTGCCCATGATCCGCGGATCGAACACGACGCCGCCCGCGAACGAGAAGCCCTTGCCGCGCGGCGTCGCCAGGAAGCCGAGCTGGCCCTGCACCGCATCCATCAGCACGCCGTCGATGCGCCCCGTCACGAGGTCCGCATACGCCTGGTCGTAGCTCGGGTACGGCACGACCTCGACCTTCGCCGGCGCCCATTTCTCGCGCGCATAGGTCTCCTGGATCGTCCCCTGTTCGACCGCGATGCGCTTGCCGGCGAGCTTCGCCGCGTCGGGCAGCAGCCCGGCGCCCGTGCGGGCGATCAGGCGCGTCTGGTTGCGGTACAGGCGGTCGGTGAAGTCGATCTGCTGGCGGCGCTGTTCGGTCGCGGCCATCGACGACAGGATCACGTCGAACTTGCGCGCCTGCAGGCCCGGAATCAGTCCGTCGAAGCTGCTCGACACCCACACGCATTTCGCGTTCAGCTTCGCGCACAGCGCATTGCCGAGGTCGACGTCGAAGCCCTGCACGCTGCCGTCGGTCGCGGTCGATTCGAACGGCGGATAGGTCGGGTCCACGCCGATGCGGATCGTCGTCCACTCCTTCGCCGACGCCAGCGTCGCGAAGGCCATCGTGGCGGCGGAAAGCAGGATCGTGATGCGGGTCTTGTTCTTCATGGTCAGGCTCCGTTCGGGTGGGCAAGCTGGGGCATGCGCGGGCCGTGCGTCAGCTCGGGAATTCGCCGCGCCGGAAATCGTTCGACAGTTCAAGCGCGTCGGCCATCTCGCCGACGGTCACGGGCTTGATCGGCGCGCGGATCCGGTAGTGGCCCACGTCGCCGACGTCGCGCCGCTGCACGTCGGCGATCAGTTCGCCGACCGTCGTGCTGCACCAGCGCCCCTGGCACGGCCCCATTCCACAGCGCGTGAACGCCTTCATCTGGTTCGGCCCCGGACAGCCGAGCGCCGCGAGGCCGCGTATTTCGGCGGCCGTGATCTCCTCGCAGCGGCATACGATGGTGTCGCCGTCGGGGCGGCGCAGCATGGCGGGCGGCGTATAGAGCGCATCGAGCAGAGGACGCACGGCGAGATGACGGCGCCGCGCACGCAGCAACGGGCGCTCGCGTTCGGCCTGCGCGTGCCGATCGAGCACGCCGAGCGCGGCAGCAACGTCGAGCGCGGCGACTTCGCCCGCCAGTGCCGCGGCCTGCGCGCCGCCGATGCCGGCGCCGTCGCCGGCAATCCAGACCGGCGCGACGCTGCTGCGGCCGCGCGCGTCGCATTGCGGCCGCCAGCATGCCGCGCGTCCGTCCCATTCATGCGCGCAGCCGAGCGCGCGCGCGAGCTGCGTCGACGGAATCACGCCCTGGTGCAACAGCACGAGCGACGTGTCGAGCGAATGCGCGATGCCGTGCGCGTCGCGAAAGTGGATGGCTTGCGCGCGGCCGTCGCCGTCGATCCGCACGTCGGTCGCGCCGCGATGAACCGCGATGCCCGCATCGCGCACCGCACGCAGCATGCGCCAGCCCTTGAGCAGATAGTCGGCGCCGCGCAGCGCCGGCAGCGCGTGCGGAAGCGCACGGCGCCACGCATCGCGCGGCGTCGTGTCGACCAGCGCGCGCACGCGCCTGCCCGCGTTCAGCAATTGCGCCGCGAACAGCCACAGCAGCGGGCCGCTGCCGGCGAGCACGGTGTCGGCCGACGGCGCGAGCCCCGACGATTTCAGCAACGACTGCGCGGCGCCGACGCCCATCACGCCCGGCAGCGTCCAGCCCGGTATCGGCCACGGCCGCTCCTGCGCGCCGGCCGCGATCAGCACCGCGCGCGCGCCGATTTCGAGCGTGCCGCCCGACGGACCGCTTCGCGTCAGCATCGCGACCGGCTCCGGCTCCAACGCCACCTGCCATACCGTGCTGCGCGGCAGATAACGCGCGCCGCTCGCATGCAACGCGTCGACGAGCGGCCGGCCGGCGACGTAATCCCTGCCGAGCCAGCGCGCGAGTTCGGCAGGCGCGGCCGCGACGTTGCGATAGATCTGGCCGCCGGCCGCCGTGCCTTCGTCGGCGACCACGACCGACAGCCCCGCCTTGCATGCGGCGGCGGCCGCAGCCATCCCGGCCGGCCCGGCGCCGACGATCAGCAGATCGCACTGGCTGCGCGTCATGCCAGCCTCGCGCGGCCATGCATCGCACGCACCTGCATCCCGTCGCGCACGGGCGTCATGCAGCCCTGCACGTTCGGCACGCCGTCGATGTCGACGAGACAGTCGAAGCACACGCCCATCATGCAGAACGGGCCGCGCGGCGCGCCGCCAACGGCGCTGGCGCGGCACGCGAGCACGCCCGCGGCGAGCAACGCGGCGGCGACGCTGTAGTGCGCGGGCACGTCGTGCGGCGTGCCGTCGAAATGGATGCGCACGCGCTCGCGCGTCGCGGCGGCGGGAACGATGGATTCAAACATGCCGGTGCTCCGGGGGCGCGGCGAAGCGCGCGGTGTTGAAGGCGGACAGGTCGGCCGGTGCGGCGTCGCCTGCGATCCAGGGCGCGACGAGGTCGGCATGCGCGGCCGCGAGCGTCACGCCGCTGTGGCAGATCGCGACGAACGCGCCGGGATGCGTAGTCGACGCTTCGTACACGGGCAGCCCGTCGGGCGTCATGATGCGCAGCGCGCCCCAGGCGCGGACGATGCGCGCATGCGCGAGCACCGGAAACGCGGTGCGTGCGCGGCGTGCGATGTCGACCATCGCGGCACGTGTCTGGCCGTCGTCGAAGCCGACGTCTTCCGCCGAATCGCCGAGCAGCACCGAGCCTTCTGGCGTCTGACGCACGACCAGCGTCGGATAGTCGAGAAACGGCGTGAGCCGTTCGGTGACCATGATCTGGCCGCGCAGCGGCGCGATCGGCGCGTGCATGTCGACCATCGGCGCGAGGCGTGCATTGTCGAGTCCGGCCGCGAGCACGATGCGCCCGGCTTCGAGACGGCCTTCGCGCGTGTCGATCTCGAAGCGCCCGGCACGCGGACGGATCTCGTTCACCGGGTTGCGCGGCAGATAGACGCCGCCGCTTTGCACGAACGCCTGCAGCATCGCGCGCAGCGTATAGAGCGGATTCGCATGGCCGTCGTTCGGCGACCACAGCGCGCCGGCGAGCGCAGCGGACGCCGCGGGGATCCGTCTGCGCAGCGCGGCCGCATCGAGCACTTCGTACGACAGCGCCGCGTCCTGCCGATGCAGCGACTCGAGCAGCGCGGTCGCGCTCGCGAGTTCGTCGGCGTGCTCGAACAGTTCGATGCCGCCGGGGCGTTCGAAACCGCAGTTCACGCCGGTTTCTCGCTGCAGCTGCGCCGCGAAGGCATGCCAGCGCTCCGACGATTCGCGCGACCAGCGCGCATACGGCAGGCAGCGCCCGCCCTTGCCCTGCACCCAGACGAGCCCGAAGTTGCCGCGGGCCGCGCGAAACGCGATGTCGTCGCCGTCGCACACGGCGACGCGCTTGCCGGCGCGTGCGATGCCCCACGCGAGCGCCATGCCGACGAGGCCGCCGCCGGCGACGACGACGTCGAAGCCGCGTGTGCTCATGTGCGGCTCCGCGGCGAGCCGGTCGGTCGATGCGTGTTATGGGCCATGTCGGCGCGGTTCCTTGAATATATATCGTTGATGAACCGATGTTCGGGCAGGCAAAATAGGCTGTCCAATACAGCTTGATCAACGACCCATAATCCAGTGTTATGACCACGCCATCCCTGAGAATCCGGCAGATCGAAGCGTTCCGCGCGGTGATGCAACGCCATACCGTCACGCGCGCGGCGCGCGATCTGCATATCTCGCAGCCGGCCGTGAGCCGGCTGATCGCCGATCTCGAGGATCGCGTCGGCTTCGTGCTGTTCGAGCGCCAGCAGGGACGCTTCACGCCTACCGCGCAGGCGCGCGTGCTGTACGAGGAGGTCGAGCGCGCGTTCGTCGGGCTCGATCGCGTCGCGCAGGCCGCCGAGCAGATCCGCGCGATGCGGCGCGGCACGCTGCGCGTGGCCGGCTCGCCGGCCGTCGCGCTCGACCTGCTGCCGGAACTCGTCACGCGTTTCTCGCACGCGCATCCGGGCGTCGACATCACGCTGCTCGCGCACAGCGCGTCCACCGTGGTCGACAAGGTCGCGTCGGGCCAGTGCGACGTCGGCTTGATCGCGGAGCCGGTCCCGCATCCGGCGGTGCGCACCGAGCGTCTCGCGGAAGGCGCGATGTGCTGCATCGTGCCGCGCGGGCACCGGCTCGCGCGCAAGCGCGTGGTGCGGCCGGCCGATCTGAGCGGCGAGTCGTTCATCTCGTTTCCGCCGAGCTTCGACGCGCGCAGCGCGATCGACCGCTTGTTCGTCGAGGCCGGCGTGTCGCGCGTGCTGTCGATCGAGGCGCAGCTGTCGCAGACGATCGTCGCCTTCGTCGCGAACGGCGCCGGCGTCGCGCTGATCGATCCGGTGACGGCGGCCTTTGCCGGGCATCGCGTGGCCGTGAAGCCGTTCGAGCCGGCCGTGCCCGATCACTTCTATCTGGTGACGTCCGCGTCGCAGCCGCTGTCGATGCTCGGCGATGCATTCTGTGTGGAGTTGCGCGACGCCTTCACGCGGATGCGCGATCGACGCGGCGAATGAACGAGGCAGAAGGCGAACGCTAGCGATCGCGCAGCCAGTGCGCGCACGGCATGCGCACGCGGCCCGCGCCGGGCAGGCCCGTCATTCCGGATAGAATCGTCGTCCATCCACTTCCGCGATACGGTGCGCCGCCATGACCGACCTTTCCCGCTCCGCCGATGCGCTCACGCCCGCACGCGTCACGACCGCCTTCGATCTGCCGGGCCACACGACCGTCCGCTCGCTCGGCGTCGCGCAGGGCATCATCGTGCGTTCGCGCTCGATCGTCGGCTCGTTCGGCGCGGCGCTGCAGACCATCTTCGGCGGCAACATCACGCTCTATACGTCGCTGTGCGAGAAGGCGCGCGAGCAGGCATTCGAGAAGATGCTCGCGGATGCGCGCAAGCTCGGCGCGAACGCGATCGTCGCGATGCGCTACGACTCGACCGAGATCGGCTCGGGCGTCACCGAAGTGATCTGCTACGGCACCGCGGTGTGCGTGACGCCCGATGCGTGACGCGCTTCACCGGTCGCGTTCGAGCGACTTCATGCCGGTCAGCTGAGGAAACAGGCGCATCCACGCGAGCGCGACCGCGATCGTCGCCGTGCCGCCGACGACGATCGCCGCCGGCGCGCCCCACCATGCGGCCGTCACGCCCGATTCGAATTCGCCGAGCTGGTTCGACGTGCCGATGAACAGCGAATTCACCGCGCTCACGCGCCCGAGCATGTCGTCCGGCGTGCGCAGCTGTACGAGCGACAGACGCACGACGACGCTCACCACGTCCGACGCGCCCAATGCCGCCAGCGCGACGAGCGACAGCGCGAAATGCCGCGACAGACCGAACACGATCGTCGCGATGCCGAACGCGATCACGCCGCCGAACATCGCGCGGCCCGGCCGCACGTCGAGCGGAAAGCGCGTGAGCCACAGCGTGCCCGCGAGCGCGCCGACGGCCGGCGCCGCGCGCAGCGCGCCGAGCCCCCACGGCCCGACCTGCAGGATGTCGCGCGCATAGATCGGCAACAGCGCAGTCGCGCCGCCGAACAGCACGGCGAACAGGTCGAGCGACAGCGCGCCGAGGATCGCCGGCTCGCGCCGGATGAACGCGATGCCCGAGAACACCGAACGCAGCGTGACCGGCTCGCGCGCGGGCGGCGCGCTGCGCAGCGGGATGGTGCCGCTGAGCACCGCGGCAATCGCGAACGCGACGGCGCTCGTGCCGAACGCGGCCGGTGCGCCGACGCCGTACAGCAGCCCGCCGAACGCCGGCCCGAGAATCTGCGCGGCCTGGTTGGCCGAGGTGGACAGCGCGGTCGCGCGCGGCAGGTCGCCGCGCGGCACGACGGCCGGCAGCAGCGACGACACCGACGGCGATTCGAACGCGCGCGCGGTGCCGACGAGCGCGGCGAGCGCATAGACGCCCGGCGCCGTCAGCCAGCCGCGGGCCGCGCCGAGCAGGAACACGCCGGCAGCCAGCGCCTCGACGCTCTGACAGATCGTCGCGATGCGCCGCCGGTCGTAGCGGTCGGCCACCTGCCCGACGACGAGCGTCAGCGCGAACATCGGCACGAACTGCGCAAGCCCGACGAGGCCGAGCGCGAACGCGCTGTGCGTGAGCGTATAAACGTACCAGCCGATCGCGACCGACAGGATCTGGAACGCTAGGGACGACGTCACGCGCGTCCCCCAGAAACGCTGGAACGGCGCATGACGGAACAGATTCGCCGGTAGCGGCGACGGCGGAGCGGATTCGGGTAACGGGGTGGTCATCGGGTCATCGGCGGGATATCGACGGGATATCGTCGTGTCGCCGGCAGGCGATCGGCGCGACACGGCGCGTGTCGAACCGCGATGATATCGTCAAGTGCCGCGACTGCGCTCGGCAGGCGCTTGGCACACGCATGCCGCGCGCGGCGCCCTATCGCAACAAGAGTCGCAACAAGAATCGCGACAAAAAAAAGCGCGAACCGCAGTTCGCGCGAAAGAGAGACCTCGCTGAAGACGTCGAATGAACTACCCTGCCGGGCTCAGAACGAATGCCGCATCCCGATCCGCACGTCGGCCTGCGTCTGCGTGGTCGACGGCGTGAAGCTGTAGCCGATCACCGCGTCGACGCCCTGCGACGCGCGCAGGTAATCGCCGGAGATGTACACGTCGGTGCGCTTCGACAGCAGGTAGTGCAGGCCGGCCGTGCCCTGGTTCCAGTGGTGGCCCTCGAAGCGCGTGTGCTGGTAGCCGGCGATGAAGCTGAGCGCCGGCGTGAACTGGTACATGCCGCCGCCTTCGTAGACCTGCATGTGCGACGATTGGCCGAAGCCCTTGATCGTCGTGTACGAGAAGTTCGCGTCGAGCGACAGCTTGCCGATCGTGTAGCTCGTGCCGATGCCGAACGTGCCCTGGCTGTCGACGTCCATCGCCGTGTTCGCGAACAGGTCGGTGCGTGCTCCGGTGGCCGGATCGACGGTGACCGTTTGCTGCCCGAGGAACGTATGCGTGCCGATCATCGCGTACGGGTCGAACGCATAGATGCCGTTCGGGTTGTTCAGGCGCGTGTACGCGGCGCCGATCGAGAAGTCGCCCTTCGTGAAGCTCGCGCCCGCGCTCCACGCGCTGTTGCGATGGAAGTTGCCGGCGACGTTGCCGAACGAGTACATCGCGCCGAACTTGAAGCCACTCAGGTCGTTCGACAGGAACTTCACCGAATTCGGCAGGCGGTCGCCGTTGAACCGGTCGAAGTCGCCCTGGTGGATCGCATAGCCGCTGCCCCACGCCGAGATGTTGTAGATCGATACGAGTTCGTTCGTGATGTCGAGCTGGTTGCCGAACGACAGCGTGCCCCAGTCGTTCTGCAGCCCGACATAAGCCTGCCTGCCGAATTCGGCGCCGCCGAAGCCGAGCTGCCCGTTGCCGAGGTGGAAACCGCTCTCGAGCGCGAACACCGCCTTCAGGCCGCCGCCGAGATCTTCCGTGCCTTTCAGGCCGAAGCGGTTCCCGTACGAGACGCCGTCGTCGAACTTCACCACGTGCGAGCCGCCCGTGTTGTTCACGTACGTGATGCCGGCGTCGAGAATCCCGTACAGCGTCACGCTGCTCTGCGCGTGGCCGATGGTGGGAATGCAGGCCGCGCACGCGAGCGCGGCGGCTACGGCAACTTTCGTTTGCTTCATTGTCGACTACCCCCTGAACCGTTCGATGGAAGGAATCTTGGCTGGCGCGCGCCGCATTGCGCTGGCTGATTCGAATTTTGTACTCCTCTGGCTTCGCTATTACGTATTCCGCAATAACGCAGCCATTGGCAAAAAGTACAAACCCATATTTCGGCTCACCCGTCTAAAGGCGACAACAAATAGTCTCGTTACGACCGTTCGGGAAAACACGGAGACGGGCGGCGCGGCCGCAACCGGCCGCCCGAGGGGCCGTCAGCGCGCGTCGAGCGCCGCGCGCACGGCCGGCAGCGCGGGTGCGCCGGCCGCGGTCGTCACGCCGTCGAGCCAGCGCTCGACCAGCGGCGGGTCCGCTTTCAGCACGTGCTGCGCCGCGACGGCGGGGGGCGTCTTGTGGTCGAGCATGTCGGCGATCATGCGGTTCTCGACGTCGACGGAGAACGTCATCTGCCGGAACAGCCGCGCGAGGTTCGCGCACTGGCCGGCAAAGCCCGCGCGCGTCACGGTGTTGACGGTCGCGCCGCCGTAGTTCGGCCCGAAGTACGCGTCGCCGCCCGACAGGTAGGTCAGATGGAACTTGGTGTTCATCAGGTGCGGCTCCCACGCGAGGAACACGATCCAGCGCTTGTCGCGCACCGCGCGCTCGACCTGCGTGAGCATCCCCGTCTCGCTCGATTCGACCAGCGACCAGTTCGCCGCGCCCAGCGCATGATCGGCGAGCATCCGCTTGATGTTCTGGTTCGCGGGCGCGCCCGGCTCGATCCCGTAGATCTTGCCGCCGAACTGGTCCGCGTGGGCCGCGAGATCGGCGAACGTGTGCACGCCGGCCGCCGCCACGTAGTCGGGCACCGCAAGCGTGAATTTCGCACCGCTCAGGTTCGCGTGCAGCACGTCGATCGCCTTCTCGTCGACGAACGGCTTCACGAGCGGCGCCTGTGCGGGCATCCAGTTGCCGAGGAACACGTCGACCTGCCCTTTCTTCAGCCCCTGGTACGTGATCGGCACCGACAGGTTCGCCACGTCCTGGCGGTAGCCGAGCGCCTTCAGCACCACGCCGGCCATCGCGTTGGTCGCGTCGATGTCGGTCCAGCCGGGCGCCGCCATCTTCACGTCGCGACACGTCTGCGCGTCGGCGGCGTGCGCGGGCTGCAGCGCCGTCGCCGCGACGCAGGCGGCTGCGGCGAGCGCCGTGCCGAGTCTGCGGATTGCTGCATTGCATTGCCGTTTCATGAGTCGGTTCCTCCGTCGTTCGTCAGTGTGCGCGATGTATGCGTTCAGCGGCCGACGCGCGGGAAGCGCGCCATCGCTTCGAGCGTGTCGAGTTCGATGTGATTGCGCATGTAGCGCTGGCTCGCGTCGGTGAACGGCTGCCAGTCCCATGCGTGGATGCGGCCCTGCGTGGTCGCCGCGTAATGGAAGCGCCGGCGCCGCTGGCTCGCACGCACCTGCGCGTCGAGCTCCGTCAGGTTCCAGCGCCGCGCGGCCTCCGCGCGCAACGCGGCGAGCACCTCCGCCGCTTTGGGCAGGCCGGCCAGGTTCATGCGCTCGTGCGGATCGTCGGCGAGGTTGTACAGCTGGTCGGGATCGGCCGCGCAGTGCACGTACTTCCAGTCGCCGCGGCGAATCATCACGATCGGCGCGACCGCGCCTTCGGCGAGATATTCGCCGAGCGCGACGTGGTGCGCCGGCGCGCCGCGCAGCTGCGGCACGAGGCTCGCGCCGTCGACCGGGTCCGGCCAGCCGCCGGCCGGCGTCACACCGGCGAGGTCCACCAGCGTCGGCAGCAGGTCGAGGTGCGACACCGGCGTGCGCACGCGCGCCGCGTCGAAGCGCTGCGGCGCATGCACGATCAGCGGCACGCGGCAGCCGCCCTCGAAGAACGTCATCTTGTACCAGAGCCCGCGCTCGCCGAGCATGTCGCCGTGGTCGGACGTGACGATCACGATCGTGTCGTCGGCGAAGCCGCATTGCTCGAGCGCGGCGAGCACGCTGGCGAACTGCGCGTCGACGTACGAGGTCGCGCCGTAGTATGCGCGGCGGGCGGCGCGGATCTGCGCGTCGGTCGGCGGCGTACGGTCGTTCTCGCAGACGAAGCGCAGCCGCTGCGAATGCGGATCGCTCTGCTGGGCGTCGAGCCGCACCGCCGGCATGTCGATCTCGTCGTCGCGGTACAGGTCCCAGTATTCGCGCGTGATCGCATACGGATCGTGCGGATGCGTCAACGACACGACCATGCAGAACGGCCGTGCGTCGTGGCCGGCCGCACGCTCGCGCGCGACGTCGAACAGCTTCTGGCGGGCCGCGAACGTCACTTCGTCGTCGAAGTCGAGCTGATTGGTGCGCACGCACGGCCCGGCGTCGAGCACCGAGCTCATGTTGTGATACCAGCTCGGCCGCTCGGTCGGGTGGTCCCAGTCGGGCACCCAGCCGAAGTCGGCCGGATAGATGTCGGTCGTGAGCCGCTCCTCGAAGCCGTGCAACTGGTCGGGGCCGCAGAAGTGCATTTTCCCGGACAGCATCGTCCGGTAACCGCCCGCCCGCAGGTAGTGCGCGAAGGTCAGCGTTTGCGCGGGCAATTCGGCGGCGTTATCGTAGGCGCCGATACGCGACGGCAGCTTGCCGGTCAGCAGCGAGAAGCGCGACGGCGCGCACAGCGGGCTCGCGCAGTACGCGGCGTCGAACACCACGCCTTGCGCGGCGAGCCGGTCGAGCGTCGGCGTGCGCGCGACGCGGTTGCCGTAGGCCGGCAACGCGAACGGCGTGAGCTGGTCGGCCATCAGGATCAGGATGTTGGGTGTCGGGTTCGTCATCGGCGGTCGTGGGGAAATCGGTGTTCGAACGGAACGGCGCGACGCTGTTGCAGCGACGCAGCCGGCATGACGGACGCGGCTGCACGAAGTGCCGCGCGCTCGGGCCGCGACTGGCTAGAATCGCGACAGGCGGCGCGGCGCCGAGCCGTCCGATGCACTATCTCCCGCCCGAATCCGCGCGGGAAGACGTCCGGCTCTTATGGGGCCATTAGAGAGGCTTATGTCGAAATCCGAATCGTTACCGTCGATGCAGGCGCTGCGCGCGTTCGAATCGGCCGCGCGTCTGCAGAGCTTCACGGCCGCCGCGCGCGAGCTCGGCTCGACGCAGCCGGCCGTCAGCCAGCAGGTGTTCCAGCTGGAAGCGGAGCTGGGCGTGCCGCTGTTCGAGCGCAGCCCGCGCGGCGTCACGCTGACGAGCGACGGCCAGTGCCTGTACGAAGCCGTGCGCGCGAGCCTCGAGACGCTGCGCGGCGCGACCGCGACGCTGCGCGCGCGCCGCGAGCACGGCGCGCTGACGATCGTCACCGACGTCGGTTTCGCGACCTACTGGCTGATGCCGCGCCTGGCCGGGCTGAAACGCGTGATGCCGGACGTCGACGTGCGCGTCGTCACGTCACAGGATTACGACGTGCAGCGCGATCACGCGGACATCGCGATCCTGTTCGGCGACGGCCACTGGCCGTCGTGCACGGCCGCGCGGCTCTTTCCCGAAGCGGTCACGCCCGTCTGCGCGCCGGCGTTCCATGCGGCGCACGCGCACGTCGCGCGGCCCGAACACCTGCACGCGCTGCCACTGCTGCACGTGCAGCCGACGCACCCGGAGCGCTGGCTGTCGTGGGCCGGCTGGTTCGACGCGCACGGCCTCGACGCGCCGGCCGCCGCGCGCGGCGTGACCTTCAACAGCTATGCGCTGGTGATCCACGCGGCGCTGCTCGGCGAGGGCGTCGCGCTCGGCTGGTCGCCGCTCGTCGACGAGCTGGTCGCGTCCGGGCAACTGGTGAAACTCGTCGACGCGCCGGTCGTCACGTCGCGCGGCTACTTCCTGGTGCGGCCGCCGCAACGGCCCGAAACCGACGCGACCCACGTGTTCCGGCGCTGGCTGCTCGACGCGTGCGCAGCGGCGTGACGCGCCGCGCGCGGTCGCGCATGGGCGCGGCGGCGCTGGCGCGCCGATACCAGCCACACGGCGGGTTGGTTCTATCCGCCGCGTAATCGTCCTGATTTACTTGAGCCTCCCGCTACCGCGACACGCGGCGCGAAGCCGCGCTGCGCCGCGGCTTCGCGCCCCATGACATCCGAGGAATCCCATGACCGCCGACTCACGCCCCGATCAATTCGTCCTGACGCTGTCGTGCCCGAGCGCGGCCGGCCAGGTCGCCGCCGTCGTCGGCTTTCTCGAGCGCCATCGCTGCTACGTCGACGCGCTGAACGTGTTCGACGACGATCTCAGCAACCACTTCTTCGTGCGCTGCGTGTTTCATCCGACCGACGAGACGCTGCAGATCGACGCGCTGCGCCACGAGTTCGGGCCGATCGCGGCCGCGCTCGCCGGTGACGGCGGCGACACGCAATGGGCGATTCACGACGTCAACGCGCGGCCCAAGGTGCTGATCATGGTGTCGAAGCTCGAGCACTGCCTCGCGGATCTGCTGTTCCGCTGGCGGATGGGCGAGCTGAAGATGGACATCGTCGGCATCGTGTCGAACCATCCCGACTTCGAGCCGCTCGCCGCGCAGCACGGGCTGCCGTTCCGCCATTTCCCGATTACGGCAGATACGAAGGCGCAGCAGGAAGCGCAGTGGCTCGACTTCTTCGAATCGAGCGGCGCGGAACTCGTGATCCTCGCGCGCTACATGCAGGTGCTGTCGCAGGAGACCAGCGCGAAGCTCGCGAATCGCGCGATCAACATCCATCACTCGTTCCTGCCCGGCTTCAAGGGAGCGAAGCCGTATCACCAGGCGCATGCGCGCGGCGTGAAGCTGATCGGCGCGACCGCGCACTTCGTGACCGACGATCTCGACGAAGGCCCGATCATCGAGCAGGTCGTCGAGCGCGTCGATCATGCGCTGCGGCCGGAGCAGTTGCTGGCGGTGGGCCGCGACGTCGAAGCCCTCACGCTCGCGCGCGCGGTGAAGGCGTTCATCGAGCGGCGCGTGTTCCTGAACGGCGACCGGACGGTGGTGTTTCCGTAAGCGCGCGCCGACGGTCCCGCTCGGACGCGGGCTGCGCGCGACGCGTGTCGCGCGCGGTGACTCATTTCACCCAGGCGAAGTAATACGACAACCCGATCGCGAGCGCCGCGCCGACCAGCGACGCATACGGCATCAGGTTCAGCCACATCGCACGCTGCGGCACTTCGAGCTCCATGTCGCGCTGCATCTGGGTGGGGAAGCGGCCGCGATCCTGCCAGTAGTGGCGATACAGGAACACCGGCACGATCAGCAGCATCGCGATCAGCCCGTTGCGCAGCGTCCCGTCGCCCTGCAGGTTCGCACCGGCGCCGACGTAGACGAGATTCGCATAGCCGCAGATCGCGCCGCCGACGAGCAGCCAGGTCGGGCAGCGGAACGGCCGCTCCCAGTTGCCGCGATCCATCCGGTGAATCCAGCCCGACTGCAGATTCAGGAACACGAACAACATGTAGCAGACGTTCGAGATCGACAGCACCGTCATGTAGTCGGACATCATCAGCAGCACGAGATTGAAGCCGAGATCGGTCCACATCGCGCGCGTGGGCGACCCGTGCTCGTTCACGTGCGACAGGTACTTCGGCAGCCAGCCGTCGACCGATGCCTGATACAGCGTGCGCGACGAGCCCATCATCGACGTCATCACGATCAGCAGGATCGACAGCATCAGCATCACGACGACCGCATTCGCGACCCACGCGCCGCCGCCGACGATCTTCGCCATCGCGGCCGCGACGCCGGTGCCGTCGCCGATCGCCGGATCGAGCAGCGCCTGCGTGCCGAGCGCGCCCTGGAACGCCATCGGCACCAGCGTCATCACGACCAGGCACAGTGCGCCCGACCAGAAGATCGCCTTCGCGGTGTCGCGGCGCGGATCGCGGAACTCGCGCGTATAGCAGACGGCCGTCTCGAACCCGTACGACGCCCAGCCGGCCATGAACATCGCCCCGAGCGCCATCGTGACGCCCTGCCCGTTCCACGTGCCGAACGTCGCGGCCGTGACGTTGCCGTTCGCGTCGTGACCGAGCGGCAGCAGCGGGAGCAGATGCGACATCGGCACGTCGCCGGTGACGAACGGCACGATGCCGACGATCAACAGCGGCGTGAGCGACGCGATGCCGAGGATGCGCTGCGTGCGCGCCGCCTTCGATGCGCCGCTGTGCTGGAGCTTGAACGTGATGAGGAGAAGAATCGTCGCGATGATGAACGTCGCGTTGATTCGCAGGGAGAGGCCGGGCTTGATGAAACCGAGATCGGCGACCTTGAGCTGCCAGTGCAGCACCGCCGCGTCGGCGGGAAAGAGACTCGTGAGCGCGTAGCTCGCCGCGAGGCCGCAGCCGAGCGCGAGCATCGGCGACCACGCGAGCCAGTTGCACCACACTGAAACCGGGGCAATCAGCTTGCTGTAACGGACCCAACCGATCGCGCCGTACACCGACGCGCCGCCCGATTTATGAGGAAATAGCCCCGAAATTTCCGCATAAGTCGCGCTTTGAATCAGCCCCATCGCGATCGCGGCGATCCAGATCGCCCACGCGGGCTGGCCGATCGTCGTGCATACGCCGCCGATCGTGAACAGCACGCCAGCCGGCACGCCGCTCGTCACCCAGAATGCGTCTTTCCATGTCAGGCCACGCTGCAGCGTGTGGCCCGTCGAATCATGTGAGATGGTTGTCTCGACATCGCTGGTGCGATTCGCACGCAGTCCTGCTTGACTCATCCAATTCCTCCTCTCGATCAGTGTTGGCGCTTTAGCGTTTACGCTGGTTCGATGCAAAGCAGACGACTCCGCACGAGCGCCGTAGTGTAACAACTTGCGGGGTTTTTTGCAGAATCAGCAAAAGAAAGCCGGGATATGAACGCATGGGCTCACGATTGTTTCGGATTCCTGCGAGCCATTCCCGGCGTGTCGTCGTGACGATTCGCGGGACGAATCGTCGTGTGCTTATTGCGGCTTATTGCGCGCCTTCGGTCCACGCATTCACGCGGTCCGCATGCGCTGCGATCCATGCGTCGGCGGCCGCATCCGGCTTCGAGCCGTTCTGGATCGCCAGCATCACGCTGTCGATCTCGCCCGGCTTCCACTGGAACTTCTTCAGGAACGCGACGACCGGCTTCGCCTTCGTTTCGAGCTGCGGATTGACGACGCTGTCGACGTGCTCCGCGCCGCCGAACACCTTCTTCGGATCGTCGAGGAAGCGCAGCTTCCACTTCGCGAACATCCAGTGCGGTGCCCAGCCGGTCACGATCACCGGTTTGTTCGCACCGACCGAGCGCGACAGCTCGGCCGTCATCGCGCTACCCGAGCTCGGCATCAGCGTGTAGCTGAGCCCGTAGCTCTTGATCGCCTCGTCGGTCTTGCGCATCACGCCCGCACCCGCGTCGATACCGACGATGCGGCCGCCGAAGCTGCTCTTCTCGGCGTTGAGATCGTCGATGCTCTTCGCCTTCACGTAGTCGGGCACGATCAGGCCGATCTTCGCGTCCGGAAAGTTCACGCCGAGGTCGACGACCTTCGTCTTGTATTCGCTCCAGTAGGAGCCGTGCGTGACGGGCAGCCACGCCGACAGCGTCGCGTCGAGGTCGCCGCGCGCCACGCCTTGCCACATGATCCCGGCGGCGACCGGCACCAGCTGCACGTGGTAGCCGAGTTTCTTCTCGATCACGCGGGCCGCGACGTTCGACGTCGCGACGCTGTCGTCCCAGCCTTCTACGTAACCGATTTTCAGCGTCGGCTTCGTATCCGCGATTGCCGACGCGCTCAGCGTCACCATCGCCGACACTGCGCCGGCCCACAGCAGTTTCCCGAACAGCTTCATGGTCGATCTCCTTGATATGCGCTCACCGCGCGTTGCCTCTCTAGGTTCTTCAACCACAAATCCACGGTATCGCTATTTTGCGACGGATGCTTGTCCGCACGCGACGCGCACGGACGGCCGACGATGCGTTGCGCGCTATTTGTCGATGACGAGATCCGACAGCGGCTTGCTGCAGCAGAGCAGCACCATGCCCTGATCGATCTCGCGCTGGCGGATGCCGCCGTTGTGCTTCATCTCGACCTGCCCCGACACGAGCTTCACCTTGCAGGTGCCGCACATGCCCTGCGTGCACGATGCCGGCAGCCGCACGCCAGACTGGCGCGCCGCGTCGAGCACGTGCTGCTCCGAGCCGCACGAGATCTCGCGGTTGCTCTTCGCGAAACTGACGGTGTACTGCTTCGTCGCGACGTCGCCGCCGTCGGCCGCGGGCACGAGTTCGGCGAGCACGTCGTCGCTCGCGGTCTGCGCGAGCGTTTCGAACGAGAAGCTCTCCTCGTGATACTGCTTGCGGTCGAAGCCGGCCTCGTCGAGCAGGTCGCGCACGGCCTTCATGTACGGCGCCGGCCCGCACGTGAAGATCTCGCGCTCCATGAAGTCCGGCGCGATCAGCTTCAGCAGCGGCAGCGTCAGGAAACCCGTGACGCCCGGCCAGTTGGTGCGCGCGCCGACGCGCTCGACGACGAACGACGTGCGGAAGTTCGTGTGGTTCGATGCGATCAGGTCCAGCTCGCGCGCGAAGATGATGTCGTCCGGCGTGCGCGCGCTGTGTACGAACATGATGTCGCGATCCTCGGCGAGATCGTGATGCGCGCGGCTCATCGACATCAGCGGCGTGATGCCCGAGCCGGCCGACAGGAACAGATACTTGCGCGCCGGATGCCGCGCGCAGGTGAATTCGCCGGCCGGGCCGAGCACGCGCACCGGCGCGCCCGGCTGCAGGTTGTCGTGCAGCCAGTTCGACACCTTGCCGCCCGGCACCCGCTTGACCGTGATCGAAATCGTGTGCGGCCGCGCGGGCGACGACGAGATCGTGTAGCAGCGATTGATCGTCTCGCCGTCGATGTCGAGCTCGAGCGTGATGAACTGCCCGGGCTCGAACGAGAACGTACGGCCCTGCGGCGAACGGAAGAAGAAGCTCTTCACGTCATGCGTTTCCTGCCGCACGTGGCAGCACACCAGCGTTTCCTCGACGTCGCTCGTCCAGCGCTCCGGCAGCGCGTTCCAGAACGCCGGGTGCGTGACCCGGCTGTCCACCGGCTCGAAATTGGCCGCATCTCGCATCATGTCTTGCTCCGCTTGTCCGCTGCTGGATACTATGCGCCGATCTTTTCGGCGAGCCGGGCGATGTACCAGGCCGAGAATTTTTCGACGAGGCCTTCCGTGTACGGCGAATACGGGCCGGGCTCGTACGCGCTGCTGCTCGCGCCGCGCTGCGAGAATTCGACGAGCGCGCGATCCTGGTCGTTGGTCGCATTCCACACGGCCGTGAGGTTCTTCACGTCGTAGTCGATGCCTTCCTTCGCGTCCTTGTGCACGAGCCACTTGGTACGCACGAGCGTCTTGCCGGCCGACAGCGGAATCACCGAGAAGCTGACGATGTGATCGCTCATGAAGTGATGCCACGAATTCGGCTGCGTCCAGAACGACAGGCCGCCGAGGTCGGCCTGTTCGAACTTGCCGAGCAGCTTCTTCGACGCGACTTTCGCGTCGAGCGTCTGCGATTCGCCGCTGCGGTCGAGCGGCAGGCGCTGCGTGCGGAAACCGGTCACGTCGAGCAGCTTCTCGATCTCGGCGGACGGCAGGCCCATCTCGGCCCATTCCTTGCCGCGGCGCACGCAGGTTTCCGCGAACGCATCCATGCCTTCGGCGTTCGCGTCGGAGCGCTGGTAGCCGAAGCCGTATTCGTACAGCGAGATCGTCAGCTCCGGATGGTTCGCGACGCAGTGATAGCACTCGCGGTTGTTCTCCATCGTGAGCTTCCAGTTGCCTTCCTCGATGATGTCGACCTGTGCGGCGATCTTCGCGTTCGGCAGATCGTGCGGCAGCATGTACGGCTCCATCTGCGCGCGCAGCTGCGCGAAGTCGGCCGGCGGCTCGTCGGCGAGGCACACGAAGATCAGGCCCGCGAGGTTCTGCACGTGCACCGACTTCAGGCTGTGCTTGCAGCGGTCGAACTGCTCGCCCATGTGCTCGGCGAACATCAGCTGCCCGGTCAGGTTATAGGTCCAGCTGTGGTACGGGCACACGATGTTGCCCACCGAACCCTTGTCCTCGTTGCACAGGCGCGCACCGCGGTGGCGGCACACGTTGTGGAACGCGCGGATCTCCATGTCGTCGTCGCGCACGATCAGGATCGAGTCGCTGCCCAGCTCGACGGTCACGTAGTCGCCCGGCTCCGGGACGTCAGGCTCGACCGCTACCTGGATCCAGTGCTGGCGGAAGATTGCCTCCATGTCGAGCGCGAAAATTTCCTCGCTCGTATAGAACGGTGCCTCGAGGCTGTAGCCTGCCTTGCGTCGTTCGATCAGTGCGCGAATGTCTGCCGATACTTTCATCGTTTGCTCCGGATTCCTTGCATCCCTGGGTGGTTGCCGACAGGCCCCAAAAATCAGTAGTCGATGAGCTGATGCTCGCGCAAATACGCGAGGATCACTTGTGCTTTTTCGACTGAACTCCCTTCATTTACGACGTTCCCGCCGCGGCTTTCGGTCGTCGTCGCGGACAGCATCCGCGCGTGCCCGGAGCGCTTCTCGGCGGCGACCAGTTTTACGGGTTTACGCTCGATCGGACCGACCTTCCACGCGGCCGCCTCGGCATCCGCGCCGCTCGACGCGAGCGCCGGCCGGATCGCGCCGGCCCGCAGCCGCGCATACGCGTAGCGCGGCTGCGCGTTCGCGAGCGGATGCACCGCGACGACCGCCGGCAGCGCCGTGTCGACCCCGCGCCGCAGCCCCTTCGGCAAGAATTGCCGGACCGCCGCGCGGCCGGCGTCCACCGTCACGTCGACGGCCGCACCGACCAGCGGGTAGCCGAGCGTCGCGGCGACGCGGTACGGCAGCATGCCGGTGTCGTACGCGCCTTCCGCGCAGGTGCCGGTCAGCACGAGGTCGTAGCCTTCGACGCGGGCCGCGAGCGCGTGCGCGGCGTCGTCGCCGTCGCGGCACGCGAGCACCTCGACCTCGCGCGCGCCGAGCGCGAGGTATTCGGCGAGCGCCTGATTGGCGGGGTCGCCCGCATGGACGACGTCGAGCTGCGCGCGGTGCCGCTCGGCGAGCTGGCGGCCCAGCTCGAGCGCGGCCGCGTCGTTGCGGCTGTATCGTGCGGTGCCGCTGACCGGATGCCGGCCCACGGACACGAGCACCGCGATGCGTTGCAACTGGCGGGGGGCGTTCATGCTGCGACTCCTTCCGTTTCACGGGCGCCGACCGCGGCCGGCGATTGTCCGCGCGCCGCGCGCGCGGCCTGCACCTGTTCGATCAGCGCCGAGATCGTCGCCTGCGCGTCGCCCACGACCGTCAGATTCGCGCGCTTCGCGATCGGCGCGCTGCCGTCGAGGTTGACCGCGATCACGTGGCGGCAGTCCTTGATCCCCTGCAGATGCTGCACCGCGCCGGAGATGCCGAACGCGATGTACACGCTCGCCTCGACCGTCTTGCCGGTCGCGCCCACCTGCTTGTCGCGCGTGAAATGGCCGTTGTCGACCGCGACGCGGCTCGCGCCGATCGCCGCGCCGAACACGCCGGCGAGCCGCTCGAACGCAGCGATGTCGGACACGCCGTTGCCGGCCGACACGATGAAGTCGGCTTCCTCCAGCGCGACTTGCGCCGCGTCGATTTCGTCGAGGCCGAGGTCGCGATAGGCGTCGGCCGCACCGGCCGCACCGGCCGCGTCGCCGGTCGGATGAATGAAGTCCGCAGCCAGGCGCTCGCCGGCGCCGACGAACGGCAGCTTCGGCTCCACCGCGTTCGGCGCGAGCAGGATCACGTCGGGCAGGTCGCGGGTGGCGAACGCGCGGCCCGCGTGCGCATACGCGCCGACGTGCTTCGCGTCGATCTCGACCACATGGGTCGCGACGCTCGCGCCGGCCGCCGCCGCGTAGCGCCGGCCGAGATCGCCGTCGCCCGTCGCGTTGTCGGGCATCAGCACGTGCTTCGGCGCGAGCGCGGCCGCACAGGCCTGCAACGCCTGCAATTCGCTTTCGGGCGCGAACGCGCGACGGTCGAAGCCGGTCAGCTCGACCAGCTTGTCGACGCCGAGCGCGGCCGCGTCGTCTTTCAGTTCGCCGAACGCCAGCAGCGCGACTTCCGTCTGCGCGTCGGCGAGCACCGCGGCGGCGGCGATCGCCTGCCGCGCGTGGTCGTCGAGCGCGCCGCGCTCGGTGTGCGCGACCACCAGCATCACGTGCTTCGGGTCCTGCACCGCGCGGCGCGGCTTCGCGGCCGCGCCGCCATGACCGTGCGCGGACCACTGCGCGGCGCTCGCGTCGGCGCTGCCTTCCTCGCCGAGCGTGATGCGCTTCAGGCCGGCAGCCGTGATGATGAACGGCCGGCGCGGATCGATTCGTTTGATCGGGTTCATCGATTCACTCCAGCGAGGCGGCAACGAGTTCGGCTACGTCGAGCACATCGGGGCGCGGGCCCACGACGCCTTCGAGCATCGCTGTGCAGTTCGGGCAGCCGACCGCGACCACGTCCGCACCGATCGCGCGCGCGTCGGCGATGCGGATGTCGGGAATGCGCTGCTTGCCCGGGATGTCGGTCAGCGGCGCACCGCCGCCACCGCCGCAGCAGCGCCCGCGCATGCCGTTGCGCTCCATCTCGACGACCTGGATGCCGATCGTCTTCAGCAGCTTGCGCGGCGACTCCGTCTCGCCGTTGTAGCGGCCGAGATAGCACGGATCGTGGTACGTGGTGCGCTTCTCGCGCAGCGCATCGACGGCCTTCGGCGCGATCTTGCCGCTGTCGGCCAGCTCCGCGAGGTAGGTCGTGTGATGCTTGACCGTCACGCGCAGCCCGAGCGCGCGATACTCGTTGCGCAGGCTGTGCATCACGTGCGGATCGGCCGTGACGATCTGCTGGTACGACAGCGCGTCGAGCGTGCCGATCAGACGCTTCGCCATCTGCTGGAACGTCGCTTCGTCGCCGAGGCGGCGCGCCACGTCGCCCGTGTCGGTCTCGGCGCCGCCGAGCACCGCGTAGTCGACGCCCGCCTTGTTCAGCACCTTGATGAACGCACGCAGCGTGCGCTGGTAGCGCATGTCGAACGCGCCTTCGCCCGCGACGATCAGCACGTCGACCGGCTTGCCCGCCTGCGCGATCGGCGCGTTCAGGTCGACCGACCAGTCGTAGCGCGCGGCCGTGTCGTAGCCGCCCATCGTGCCCGTCTCGCGCAGGTTCGCGAGCACCTCCTGGCCCTTGCCCGGCACCGTGCCGTGCACCAGCGTGCGGTTGCGGCGCAGGTCGACGATCGCGTCGACGTGCTCGATCAGCATCGGGCACTCCTGCACGCATGCACGGCAGGTCGTGCACGACCACAGCGTCTGCTCTTCGATCAGGCCCGACACGATCGGGCCGTTCGGCTCGCCGCGATGCTGGCCGACCGGAATGCCCGGGTACGGGCTGCCCGCATACGCGGCATCGGTACCGCCGGCCATCCCGACGACCAGATCCTGGATCAGCTTCTTCGGGTTCAGCGGCTGGCCCGACGCGAACGCGGGGCACGCGGCTTCGCACTTGCCGCACTGCACGCATGCGTCGAAGCTCAGCAGCTGGTTCCAGCGGAATTCGACGGGTTTCGCGACGCCGTACTCGTCGTGTTCGATATCGGGCAGCTTCAGCGCGGTCGGCGGCGTCGCGGTGCCGTTGCCGGTGAACGATTCACGGGTGGCCGCGAAGCGTTCCTGGCGCGGGTGAAACGCGAGGTGCAGCAGCCCGGCGATCGCATGCTTCATCGGGCCGCCCTTCGCGGCGCCGACCGTCATCGTGAACGCGCCGGCCGCGATCAGCAGCGCACAGAGCACGGCGAACGCGCCCGACATCGCGCCGGTCGGCACGACCATGAACAGCACGAGGCCGAGCGCGAACGAACCGAGCATCCACGGCAGCGTGTTCCACGGGCCGCGCGACAGCCGGGCCGGCACGTTCTTCGCCGCGCGACGGCGCCACACGAACACCGCGCCGACCAGCATCGCGAGCGCCGCGACGAAGATCAGCCGGTCGAGCCACGGCGAATAGATCGCGAGGCCGTAGTTGACGAACACCAGCGCGAGCGCGGCGATCGCGCCGCCCGCGGTCGCGACGTGGGTCTTCGCGATGTACGGATCGCGGGCGACCACGTGGTGCAGGTCGACGAAGTAGCGCTTCGGAATCGCGAACAGGTTCGCGACGCCGAACGAGCCGGGCGCCGTCGCGCGCCCGAGACGCCAGTAGGACGAGCGCTTCGCGACCGCGAACGCGAGCCCCGCCACCGACAGCCACAGCAGTGCGGTAATGAGGAAAGCCGGATTCATCTTCAGAAATCCTTGACGAGACGCAGCGAGTCGTAGATCGCCCCGTGGACGTTGTGCATCGAGATGCAGTCGCCGACACGGAACAGCAGGAAGCGGCCGTTGCCCAGCTCTTCCGACAGGCACGGTTGCGGCTCGGCCGCGAACAGCGTGTGCGGATCGATCTGGCCGCGGTTCACCGACTCGGGCTTCAGCTTCCAGTACAGCTCGTCGTTGGGCGACGAACCGTTCTCGATCACGACCTGGTCGACCGCGCGCTCTTCGAGTTCTTCCGTGTATTCGTTGCGCAGCACGGCGATCTTCTTGCCGTCTTCCTCGTACACGCGGTCGAGCATCGTGTTCGGCGTCGGGATCACGCCGAGCGCGTACAGGCGCCGATAGAAGATCGGGAAAGTCGTGCCGCCGCAGTCGTCGGCCACCTTCACGTCGGGCGTGACGACTTCGACCTTCGAGCCGCGGCTCGCCATGAAGTCGGCGACGCCCGCGCCCGCATGCGTGCTCACGCCGTCGAACAGCAGCACGTTCTGCTTCGGCTCGACCTTGCCGGTCAGGATGTCCCACGAGCTGACCGCCAGCCCTTCGGCGACGCCCCACGCCGACACCTGCCACGTGAAGCTCGAGCCGCCCGTCGCGAGCACGACGATGTCCGGCTTCTCGGCCATGATCATCTTCTCGTCGGCAGCGACGCCCAGACGCCGGTCGACGCCCAGCCGCTTCGTTTCCATGTCGAACCAGCGGATGATCCCCGACATCTGCTCGCGCTGCGGCGCCTTCGCCGCGATCATCACCTGGCCGCCGACCTCGGCGTTCTTCTCGAACAGCACGACGTCATGGCCGCGCAGCTTCGCGACGCGCGCGGCCTCGAGCCCGGCCGGGCCCGCGCCGACCACGACGACCTTGCGCTTCGGGCCGCGCGATTTCTCGATGATGTGCGGCATCGTCGCTTCGCGCGAGGTGGCCGCGTTCTGGATGCACAGCACGTCGAGGCCGTTGTACTGGCGGTCGATGCAGTAGTTCGCGCCGACGCATTGCTTGATTTCGTCCTCACGGCCGTCGCGGATCTTGATCACCATGTGCGGATCGGCGATCTGCGCGCGCGTCATGCCGACCAGGTCGATCATCCCGTTCGCGAGCAGGCGCTCGGCCTGGCCCGCATCGCGGATGCTCTGCGCGTGCATGACCGGGATCTTCACGACCGACTTGATGCCGGCCGCGAGATGCACGAACGGCTCCGGCGGCAGCGCCATCGGCGGCATGCAGTTCGCGATCGTGTTGTGCGTGTCGCCGCCCGAGCCGACCACGCTCAGGTAGTCGATCAGGCCCGTCTCGGACATCGCCTGCGCGATTTCCTTCAGTGCTTCGTGATCGAGGCCATCTTCGTGGAATTCGTCGCCGCACATGCGCAGCCCGACGCAGAAGTCCTTGCCCACCGCCTCGCGCACGGCCGTCAGCACTTCGATGCCGAAGCGCAGACGGTTCTCGAGGCTGCCGCCCCATTCGTCGGTGCGATGGTTCGAGCGCTTGCTCCAGAACTGGTCGATCAGATGCTGGTGCGCCGCCGAGATCTCGATGCCGTCCATGCCGGCCGCCTTCACGCGCTTCGCGGCCGCCGCGAAATCGCCGATGATGCGGCGGATTTCCTCGATCTCGATGATCTTCGCGTTGCCGCGGTGCACCGGTTCGCGCACGCCCGACGGCGACATCAGATGCGGCCAGTGCTCGCCGTGGAACGACGAGCGGCGGCCCATGTGCGTCGCCTGGATCATGATCTTCGCGCCGTGCTTGTGCATCGTGTCGGCCAGCCGCGTGAGCGGATCGATGATCTTGTCGTTCGACAGGTTCACCGACTTCCACCAGCCCTGCGGGCTGTCGATCGACACGGGGCTCGAGCCGCCGCAGATCGCGAGGCCGACGCCGCCCTTGGCCTTCTCCTCGTAGTAGCGGATGTAGCGGTCGCCCGGCAGGCCGCCCGGCTCGGCATACACCTCCGCGTGCGCGGTGCTGACGATCCGGTTGCGCAGCGTCAGCTGGTTCAGCTGCATGGGTTTGAACAGGTGGGGATAACGCATCGCTGGCGACCTCTGGCGTTCGAATGTCTCGTATTGCGGGTGTTGTGGTGTTGCTGGGCGGCTTCAGTGCGTCAGTGGGCGATCGGCGACACTTCGAAGACGCAGTGATCGTGGTGCTCGGCCGCACACTGCACTTCCTTCGACTGCGCGCGCGGCGCACCCTGGCCTTCCGGCGTCGTGTCGTTGACCCAGTCCATCGCGCCGGCGAACCAGCCCGCGAACATGTAGCAGAGCTTGCCTTCCTTCTCCGGCTGCTGGAGCACGAACGACGAGTGGCGCAGCTCGATCTTCGCGCGTGCGCTGGCCGGATCGGCTTCGATGATCGAGAACAGGCCCCAGCCGCGTTGCGACAGGCGCTTCAGGTAATGCTCGAACACGGCCATGCCGGTCAGCCCGTGCAGCTTCGCTTCCTTGTCGCACCAGTGGTAGGCGGACTTGTAGCCGGCCTTGTAGAGAATCTGCGCATACGCTTCGACGCCGAGCGCTTCCTCGACCGCGACGTGGTTGTTCGTGAAGAAGTGACGCGGCACGTACAGCATCGGCAGCGCGTCGGTGGTCCAGACGCCGGTATCGGGATCGACGTTGATCGGCAGTTGCGGTTGCATCGTGGTGGCTCCGTGAGGAAAAACGCCGCGCGGCTCGGGCGCAGGCGCGATATCGTCCGCGCGCCAGCGCGCGACGCGCCGGCACGGCCGGATTCTTGTGGTGTTGAATCGCTGGGGCGGTTCGGCTCGGTTCGGTTCGTGCGTGCGCTTACGCGCCCCACACGTCCTTGAACACGCGCACCCAGTTCTCGCCCATGATCTTGCGGATGCGCGACTCCTTCCAGCCGTGGCGCTCCATCGCCGCGGTCAGGTTCGGGAATTCGCCGATCGTGCGGATGCCTTCGGGGTTGATCACCTTGCCGAAGTTCGTCAGCTGGCGATAGCGGCCCTTGTCGTGCGTCAGCATGTCGAAGAATTCCTTCGCGTAGTCCTGCGTGAAGTCGGTGCCGATGCCGACCGCGTCTTCGCCGATCAGGTTCACGACGTATTCGATCGCCTCGATGTAGTCGTCGATGTTCGCTTCGATCCCGCGCTTCAGGAACGGCGCGAACATCGTCACGCCGACGAAGCCGCCGGCGTCGGCGATCTCCTTGAGCTGCGCGTCGCTCTTGTTGCGCGGATGCTCTTTCAGGCCCGACGGCAGGCAGTGCGAATAGCACACCGGCTTCTTCGAGAACGCGATCGCTTCCGACGACGTGTTGCCGCCCACGTGCGACAGGTCGACCATGATGCCGACGCGGTTCATTTCCGTGATCACTTCGCGGCCGAAGTCGGACAGGCCGCCGTCGCGCTCGTAGCAGCCGGTGCCGACCAGGTTCTGCGTGTTGTAGCAAAGCTGCACGACGCGCACGCCCATGTCGGCGAACGCCTCGATGTAGCCGATGTTGTCCTCGAACGCATGCGCGTTCTGGAAGCCGAGGATGATGCCGGTCTTGCCTTCCTGCTTCGCGCGGAAGATGTCGTCGGTGGTGCGCACCAGCGTCAGCAGCTCGCCGTTGTCGCGGATCTTCTTCTTCATCACGCCGATGTTGTCGACGGTCTTGGTGAAGTTCTCCCACACCGATACCGTGCAGTTCGCGGCGGTGATGCCGCCGCGGCGCATGTCTTCGAACACCGGCTTCTCGAACTTCGAGATGTTCAATCCATCGATGATGATGCTGTCCTGATGCAGCGTGCTCATATCTGCCTCTCGCTCTAGTCTCTGCGTGTGTGGGGTCGTCGATCAGTAAATCGGGAAGCGCTCGCAAAGCGCGAAAATCTCGCGGCGCACGCGTTGCTCGGTCGCGTGGTCGCCGTCCGGATTCGCGCGCAGCGCGTCGAACACTTCGAGAATCAGGCGGCCGATCTCGCGGAACTCGGCCACGCCGAAGCCGCGCGTCGTGCCGGCCGGCGTGCCGAGGCGGATGCCCGACGTGACGGTCGGCTTCTCGGTGTCGAACGGAATGCCGTTCTTGTTGCAGGTGATGCCCGCGCGCTCGAGCGCCTGCTCGACCGGCGCGCCCTTCAGCCCCTTCGGGCGCAGGTCGACCAGCAGCAGGTGGTTGTCGGTGCCGCCGGTGACGAGATCGACGCCGCCTGCCTTGAGCACGTCGCCGAGCGCCTGCGCGTTCGCGAGCACGCGGTCGATGTAGGTCTTGAAGTCGGCATGCAGCACTTCGCCGAACGCGACGGCCTTGCCGGCGATCACGTGCATCAGCGGGCCGCCCTGCAGGCCGGGGAACACGGCCGAGTTGATCTTCTTCGCGATCTCTTCGTCGTTGGTCAGCACGAAGCCGCCGCGCGGGCCGCGCAGCGTCTTGTGCGTGGTCGACGTGACGACGTGCGCGTGCTCGACCGGGTTCGCATGGCGACCGGCCGCGATCACGCCCGCGATGTGCGCCATGTCGACCATCAGCTTCGCGCCGACGCTGTCGGCGATCGCGCGGAAGCGCGCGAAGTCGAGCGCGCGCGGATAAGCGGAGAAGCCGGCGATGAGCAGCGTCGGCTTGTGCTGGTGGGCGAGCTCCTCGACCTGGTCGTAGTCGATGCGCATCGTGTCGCGGTTCACGCCGTACTGCACCGCGTTGAACCACTTGCCCGACAGCGCCGGCTTCGCGCCGTGCGTGAGGTGGCCGCCGGCGTCGAGCGACATGCCGAGCACCGTGTCGCCCGGCTTCGCGAGCGCGAGCATCACCGAGCCGTTCGCCTGCGCACCCGAATGCGGCTGCACGTTCGCATAGCCGGCGTTGAAGATCTGCTTCACACGCTCGATCGCGAGCGCCTCGATTTCATCGGCGAATTCGCAGCCGCCGTAATAGCGCTTGCCCGGATAGCCTTCCGCATACTTGTTGGTCAGCACCGAACCCTGCGCTTCCAGCACGGCGCGCGACACGATGTTTTCCGACGCGATCAGCTCGACCTGCGACTGCTGGCGCTCGAGCTCCTTCAGGATGGCGCTGCGCACCGGGGCGTCGCGCTCGGCGAGGGGCTGCGAGAAGAAAGGCTGGGTGTTCGACATAGTGCGTCCGTGACGAAGAATGAAGGGCGTGTAACCGAAGCTCGAGGCCCGCCGTACCTGGGTTTCCAGCGCTTCCAGTGCAAGGCTGCCGACGGCTCTATTCTTGTCGTTCGGATTTTCGGCGGATTGATGAATTTAGACGCGTTCTTTGCCTTTTCCGCCATGCGCGTCCGTTTTGCACAAGTGACCGATCGTGCTTTTCGAAGCGCCGCTGCGCGCGGCGTCGTGCGCTGCGTTCGTGCGCAAGCACTTCGCCGGTGCCGCCGCTGCGCGCGCGGGGTGCAGCGCATCACGCTTACGGTGCAGTGCAATATCGGCCGGACGCCCAGACAACGTATGGAGCTAGGGTTTAGCCGTATGGCACGCTTGTTGCGCTGGCTCACACAATACGGCAGCCCGATCCGTGCCACTCGGGCCCATAGCTATTAGAGATTCAAGGAACGCTCCCCATGTCGCCCGACCGCACAGCGTCGCTGTCTCACTTCGCGTTCATGCCCCTGCCGAACTTCACGATGATCGCGTTCACGAATGCGATCGAGGTGCTTCGGATGGCGAACTATCTGAGCGGCCAGCCGCTCTACCGCTGGTCGGTGATCAGCCCGGAGGGCGGACCGGTGACGGCCAGCAACGGGCTCACGGTCGACACGGGGCCGGCCGATTGCGTCGGGCTGCCCGATATCGTCTTCGTGTGCGGCGGCGTCGACGTGCAGCGCGCGACCACGCCCGACCATCTGTCGACGCTGCGCCGTTTCGCGCGCTCGGGCGTCGCGCTCGGCAGCCTGTGCACGGGCACCTACGCGCTCGCGAAGTCGGGGCTGCTCGCGGGCTACGCGTGCGCGATCCACTGGGAGAACATGTCGGCGCTGAAGGAGGAGTTTCCGGACACGCGCTTCCTGAAGGAGCTGTTCGTCATCGACCGCGATCGCATCACCTGCACGGGCGGCGTCGCGCCGCTCGACATGATGCTGAACCTGATCGCCGCACGGGTGGGCACCGCGCGCGTCACGCAGATCGCCGAGCAGTTCATCGTCGAACACGTGCGCGACACGAGCGCGCAGCAGCGGATGCCGCTCGTCGCACGGCTCGGCTCGGCGAACAAGTCGCTGTTCGAAGTGATCGCACTGATGGAGAACAACATCGAGGAGCCGCTGTCGCGCGAGGAGCTCGCGCGGCTCGCGAACATGTCGCAGCGGCAGTTGCAGCGGCTGTTCCGCGAGCACCTCGGGATGACGCCCACCCACTATTACCTGACGCTGCGGCTGCGCCGCGCACGCGAGCTGCTGTTGCAGACCGACATGTCGATCATGCACATCACGATGGCGTGCGGGTTCCAGTCGGCGTGCCATTTCAGCAAGAGCTATCGCGACGCGTTCGGCGTCGCGCCGACGCGCGAGCGCCGCAAGCAGGTGGCGCCGCTCGCGCAGGGCGCAGCGGCGGCGGCCGCGCCGATGTTTCCGGTGCATGCGCTCCATGCGTGACGCCGGCGCCGACTGCGGCGCGAGCGTTGCAATCACGAAAGCGGCCCAATGGCCGCTTTTCTTTTGCGCTGACGATTTCGGCGCGTGCGTTTCGGCGAGCGTGTCAGGTGGCTGCATCGCGCGCCGCGTACACGATCCTCGAATGTGCATTCGCGCGCGTTCGGCTTCAGCAACCTCGCCGCTCGGCAGCGGAAAACGTGACGCTGTACCGACCCGCCAGCGGGAACGAGACTTGCGCAGGACGCCCGGTTCCCGAACCGATGCAGCGGAGCGGAATCGCCCGCGAAACATTGGCGATTGGGGCGGGATTGAATGCGGCGGTTGCCGTTGCTAATCTTTCTTCAGCGCCGGCCGCGCCCGGCCGGAGGCCACGCATGAAGCGATATGCGGCGATCGCGCAAATGGTCGCCAACTCGATCCGGTACGGTGATTTCTCCCATGTCGCGCGCGTCGCGACTGAGCCGTCCGCATGCGGCGCGCGTCGTGTAAATCCTGCTACCGCGCCGCGCGGCTTCTACATGTGCGAATGCGAGCCGGCGACCGCCGTGCGTACGCGCGCTCGTCAGTTCGTCCCGGACGGCGATGCCACGCGAATGCATTGCGATCCAGCACCGCACCGACGCGTCGCAAACCGCGCGCGACGACGAGGCGACATTCCAGTCGACCGACCAGTTCAAGCACGCCATACCCGGCTCAGCCATCGCTGGCCGTGGCCTCCCGCCGTCGAGGATGCGATCCGGACCCTCGGAACGCTCGCCGACCGGCAACGACAAACGAGGTAGCAACGACGATGCGAGTCCTGCCCAGCCGGAGAATCCACCCACGCGACACGCTGCTCGGCGCGATGAATGTGCGCGTCCAGCCGCGCGTGACGGTCAGTCAGCGCTGTCGGGAATGCGGCTTCATGGCATTCCGCGCCAGCGAAACCTGCCCCGTGTGCGGAACGGGGAACCGGCCGTTCGCCCCGCTCGGTCGCTGGCGCGGCGGCGAGCCGGCCGCTCCCGACCACGGCGCGCCGTCGGCACCCACATGGGTGTCGCGCTTCGCGGCCGCCGTACGCAACGCGGCGATTCATCGGCCGCGCGCATCGAGCGCACCGTTGCTCAGCGTGTTGACGCTGGTCCTGCTCGTCGGCGGTTACGTGACGTTCGACCGCACGTGCCGGGCCGACCCGGTCTGTCGCGGCCACGGCGCAACGAGCACCGGCGCGGCCGACGCCGGCGTGCAGGTCGCCGACACGCCCGCGTTGCCGGTGCTGCCCGCACCCGTCTATGCGTTTCGTCGGGATGAGACGCTGGCGCCGGCGGCCGGCCCGCTCGCCGATGCCGGCCAGCCGGCCACCGTCGACGGCCCGCGTGGTGCGGCCTCGAGCCGCCACGCGAGGGCCAATGCGAGAGCGGGCGCAGGCGCGCCCGCGACGCTCGCGCGGCAAGTGCCGCCGCTTCGCGACACGGATCGCGCGCAAGGCGGCATCCGCGTCGCCGACTGGAAAGGCGGGGTCCCGGCCCGGCGCACGCATGCGACCCGTCGCGTGAGCTGGCACGCGCGCCACCTGCGACGCGGGGCGACCGACGCCGAAATGGCCTATCTGTACCGCGGACACTGACGGCCGCGCAGCGAGGAACCTGGTTGCGCGTCAGTTGCCGCGGATGTCGGTAGCGGAGCCGTCGGTGGCCCCCGCTCCAGTCGGCGCCGGACAATATCCGTGGCCGCTGACGAAGCCTGCCCCGGCCAGCCGCGCGCACCCGCCGACCAACCCCGCATAGTCACGACCCCGCTCGCAAGCCTCCCGCCGCCGCTGGTCGACCAACCGCCCGCGCTCGGCCGCGCGGAGCGAACGAGAATGCCTCCTTCGCCAGAATCCGATACGCTATCGGCTGCCTCGTCTACCGGCTCATCCCGCACGGCAGGTCGGCTTACGGCGCAACCCTCGCGGGCGTCTGACGGAACGGGCGCGCGTCATAACCCGCGTCGGTAGACACCCACCCGAATTCCCGCCCTCGCGCAAAGACCCTCGTCCCATGGACAGCAATTCACAGAACGATCCCCTACCCACGCGCGACCCCGTCGTCGGTCCGTCCAAACCGCGCCTGTTCGGCTTTCTCGGCGCCGGCTTGATCACCGGCGCATCGGACGACGACCCGAGCGGCATCGCAACCTACAGTCAGGCCGGCGCGGCGTTCGGCTACGGGCTTTCGTGGACGTTGCTGTTCAGCTATCCGCTGATGGTCGCGATCCAGATGATCAGCGCCCGGATCGGGCGCACCACCGGCCACGGCATCGCCGGCGTGCTGCGCCGGCACTATCCCGACTGGCTGCTCCAATGGGTCGTCGTGCTCCTGCTCATCGCCAACATCATCAATCTCGGCGCCGATCTTGGCGCGATGGCCGATGCGATGGCGCTCCTGCTGCCCGGCCCGAAGTGGCTGTACGTGCTGCTTTTCTCGGCCATCTGCATCGCGATGCAGCTGCTGCTGCAGTACACGCGCTACGTCGCCGTGCTGAAATGGTTCACGTTGTCGCTGTTCGCGTACTTCGCGGTGCTCGCGATCGCGCATATCGAATGGGCGCGTCTGGCGAGCCATTTGTTCGTTCCGCATCTGAGCTGGACGTCGTCCTACCTGACGCTCGTCGTGGCGATCTTCGGCACCACCATCAGCCCCTATCTGTTCTTCTGGCAGTCGGAAGAGGAAGTGGAGGACATGCACGCGCATCCGACCCGCCGTGACCTTTTCAGCGCGCCGGCACAGGCGCCGACGGCGCTGCACCGCATCGAGATGGACACGGTGACCGGGATGGGCCTGTCCAATCTGGTCGCCCTCGCCATCCTCGCCACCACCGCCGCCACACTCAACGCGGGCGGCATCACGGACATCCAGACTTCGGCGCAGGCGGCGCTCGCACTGCGGCCGATCGCGGGACACTTCGCTGCGCTGCTGTTCACCGTCGGCATCGTCGGGACCGGCTTGCTCGCGGTGCCGGTGCTGGCAGGCTCGGCCGCCTACGCCGTAGGCGAGGCACGCGACTGGCCCGTCGGGTTTTCGCGGAAGGTCCAGGAAGCCAAGGCCTTTTATGCCACCATCGCGATCGCCACGCTGATCGGGATGGTCATCAATTTCACCTCCATCAACGCAATCAAGGCGCTTTACTGGAGCGCCGTGCTCAACGGCGTGATCGCCGTGCCCGTGATGGTCGTGATGATGTTGATCGCGTCGCGCACCGACATCATGGGCGCCTTCAGCGTCAAGGGCTGGCTGCGCGTGCTGGGTTGGCTCGCCACGATCGTGATGTTCGTGATCGCGGTCGGGATGGTGGTGACTTCGTTCTGACCGGTAGCGCGGCAGGCGTCGGGAGAGTCGTCGAGGAATGAAAAACGGGCGGCGCCGTCTCCGGCGCCGCCCGCTTCATGTCAGCCGTTCGCGCGTCAGGCCGCGAGCAGGCCGTGCGGGTCGATCACGAATTTGCGCGGTGCGCCGCCGTCGAACTTCTTGTAGCCTTCCGGCGCCTGATCGAGCGAGATCACCTCGACGTTGACGATCTTCGCGATCGGCAGCCGGTCGAACAGGATCGCCTGCATCAGGTTGCGGTTGTACTTCAGCACCGGCGTCTGACCCGTGAAGAACGAATGCGACTTCGCCCAGCCGAGGCCGAAGCGGATGCTCAGGCTGCCGTGCTGCGCGGCCTTGTCCTTCGCGCCCGGATCGTCGGTCACGTAGAGGCCCGGGATGCCGATCGCGCCGGCCGGCCGCGTGATCTCCATCAGCGAGTTCAGCACCGTCGCCGGCGCTTCCTCCGCACTGCCCGACGAGCCGTGGCCGTGCGCCTCGAAGCCGACGCAGTCGACCGCGCAGTCGATTTCCGGCACGCCGAGAATCTGCGCGATCTGCTCGCCGAGCGACGCGTCCTTCGACAGGTCGACCGTCTCGAAGCCCATCGCGCGCGCATGGGCGAGGCGTTCCGCGTTCATGTCGCCGACGATCGTGACCGCCGCGCCGAGCAGCCGCGCCGACGCGGCCGCCGCCATCCCGACCGGGCCTGCGCCCGCGATATAGACCGTCGAGCCCGGCTTCACGCCCGCGCTCACCGCGCCGTGGTAGCCGGTCGGCAGAATGTCGGACAGGCAGGTCAGGTCGCGGATCTTCGCCATCGCCTGATCGCGGTCCGGGAATTTCAGCAGGTTGAAGTCGGCGTACGGCACGAGCACGTACTCGGCCTGTCCGCCGATCCAGCCGCCCATGTCGACGTAGCCGTACGCGCCGCCCGCACGCGACGGGTTCACGTTCAGGCACACGCCCGTATGGGTGTCCTTGCACATCGCGCAGCGTCCGCACGCGACGTTGAACGGCACCGACACGAGATCGCCGATCTTCAGCGTCTCGACGTCGGGGCCGACCTCGACCACCTCGCCGGTGATCTCGTGCCCGAGCACGAGTCCGACCGGCGCGGTCGTGCGGCCGCGCACCATGTGCTGGTCGGAACCGCAGATGTTCGTGCTCACCACTTTCAGGATCACGCCGTGGCCGATCGCGCGCCCGGTCGGATCGACCATCTTCGGATAATCGATCTTCTGCACCTCGACCTTGCCCGGCCCAAGATAGACGACACCTCGATTGCTGCTCATCGTATTGTCTCCATGTCTCGTTGGTTCGCGCTGCGGGCCGCCGCACGACTGCGGCGCACCTGCAACGTGCTGTTCGAGAGTAGTCCCCGAGACCGGGGCGCCGATGTCTCAAACGCGACAGGTGTTTGACCGGTGCCGACATCGGCCGCGCGAAGCCCGAGCCGGCGCCGCGCCGCCGCACGGCGTCGCCGCCGCACATCGTCGGACCCGATTTTTTGTTGATTGAACGATCAATAAAAAACCGATAAGCTCTCGACTTCCACGAACGGCCCGTCCGGGGCGAAGGAGTGCGCGATGCCGAAAGTCGGAATGCGGGAGATCCGTCGCGCGCAGCTGATCGACGCGACGCTGCGCTCGATCGACGAGGCCGGCCTGCCCGGCACGACGCTCGCGTCGGTCGCGCAGCGCGCGAAGATCTCGACGGGCATCGTCAGTCACTACTTCGGCGACAAGGACGGCCTGCTCGAAGCCACGATGCGGCACGTGCTGCGCGATCTGTGGGCGGCCACCACGCGCCGCCGCGTCGCCGCGCGCAAGGATCCGCGCGCGAGGCTGCGCGCGATCGTCGCCGCCAACTTCGACGACACGCAGGTCAGCGCGCCGGTGATGAAGACCTGGCTCGCGTTCTGGTCGCAGAGCATGCACGAGCCGAGGCTCAAGCGCCTGCAGCACGTCAACACGCGGCGCCTGCACTCGAACCTGTGCGCCGAATTCGCGAAGCGCCTGCCGCGCGCGAAGGCGCGCGAAGCGGCCAGCGGCCTCGCCGCGCTGATCGACGGCCTGTGGCTGCGCGGCGCGCTCGCCGGCGGCCCGATCGATACCCGGGCGGCCTTGAAGCTCGCCCACGATTACATCGACCTGCTGCTCGCGTCCGCGTGACGCGTCGCGCAGTCGCCAACCTGGAGATCCTCATGTCCGTATACGGTTTGCAGCGCCTGTACATCGGCGGCGCTTATGTCGACGCCACCAGCGGCAAGACTTTCGACACCTTCGATCCCGCCACCGGCGAGCTGCTCGCGCAGGTGCAGCAAGCGAGCGCGGCCGACGTCGACCGCGCGGTCGCCTCGGCGCAGCAAGGGCAGCGCGAATGGGCGGCGCTGACCGCGATGCAGCGCTCGCGCATCCTGCGCCGCGCGGTCGATCTGCTGCGCGAGCGCAACGACGAACTCGCGGCGATCGAGACGCGCGACACCGGCAAGCCGATCGGCGAGACGCTCGCGGTCGACATCGTCACCGGCGCGGACGTGATCGAGTACTACGCGGGCCTCGCGACCGCGATCGAAGGGCTGCAGGTGCCGTTGCGCGCCGAGTCGTTCGTCTACACGCGCCGCGAGCCGCTCGGCGTGTGCGCGGGCATCGGCGCGTGGAACTACCCGATCCAGATCGCATGCTGGAAGACGGCGCCCGCGCTCGCGGCCGGCAACGCGATGGTGTTCAAGCCGAGCGAGGTCACGCCGCTCACCGCGCTGAAGCTCGCCGAGATCTATACGGAAGCCGGCGTGCCGGCCGGCGTGTTCAACGTCGTGCAGGGCGACGGCTCGGTCGGTGCGCTGCTGACCGGTCACCCGGACATCGCGAAGGTGTCGTTCACGGGCGGCGTCGAGACGGGCAAGAAAGTGATGTCGCTGGCCGGCGCGTCGTCGCTGAAGGAAGTGACGATGGAGCTCGGCGGCAAGTCGCCGCTGATCGTGTTCGACGATGCCGACCTCGATCGCGCGGCCGACATCGCGGTGACCGCCAACTTCTTCAGCTCGGGCCAGGTCTGCACCAACGGCACGCGCGTGTTCGTGCAGCGCTCGATCAAGGACGCGTTCACCGCCAAGGTGCTCGAACGCGTGAAGCGGATCCGCGTGGGCAAGCCGACCGATGCCGACACCAACTTCGGCCCGCTCGTGTCGGCCGCGCAGCTCGACAAGGTGCTCGGCTTCATCGCCAGCGGCAAGGCGGAAGGCGCGAAGCTGCTGGCCGGCGGCACGCGGCTCACCGACGGCCATTTCGCCGACGGCCAGTACGTCGCGCCGACGGTATTCGGCGACTGCCGCGACGACATGAAGATCGTGCGCGAGGAAATCTTCGGGCCTGTGATGAGCATCCTCGATTTCGAATCGGAGGACGAAGTGATCGCGCGCGCGAACGACACGCACTACGGCCTCGCGGCCGGCGTCGTCACGGAGAACCTGTCGCGCGCGCATCGCACGATCCATCGCCTCGAAGCCGGCATCTGCTGGATCAACACGTGGGGCGAATCGCCGGCCGAGATGCCGGTTGGCGGATACAAGCAATCCGGTGTCGGGCGCGAGAACGGCATCACGACGCTCGAACACTACACTCGGATCAAATCGGTACAGGTCGAACTCGGCCGCTACAACCCGGTGTTTTGAGAACGATAGGAGATATCCCGTCATGACGACACGCGAATACGACTACATCATCTGCGGCGCCGGTTCCGCGGGCAACGTGCTCGCGACGCGCCTGACGGAAGATCCGAACGTCACGGTGCTGCTGCTCGAAGCCGGTGGCCCCGACTACCGCTTCGACTTCCGTACGCAGATGCCGGCGGCGCTCGCCTATCCGCTGCAGGGCCGCCGCTACAACTGGGCGTACGAAACCGACCCCGAGCCGCACATGGACAACCGCCGCATGGAATGCGGCCGCGGCAAGGGGCTCGGCGGCTCATCGCTGATCAACGGGATGTGCTACATCCGCGGCAACGCGCTCGACTACGACAACTGGTCGACGCACAAAGGCCTCGAGCGCTGGACCTATCTCGATTGCCTGCCGTACTTCAGGAAGGCCGAGACGCGCGACGTCGGCCCGAACGATTACCACGGCGGCGACGGCCCCGTGTCGGTCACGACCAGCAAGCCGGGCGCGAACCCGCTGTTCGAAGCGATGGTCGAGGCCGGCGTGCAGGCCGGCTATCCGCGCACCGACGACCTCAACGGCTATCAGCAGGAAGGCTTCGGCCCGATGGACCGCACCGTCACGCCGAAGGGCCGCCGCGCGAGCACCGCGCGCGGCTACCTCGACCAGGCGAAGACGCGCCCCAACCTCGAGATCGTCACGCACGCGCTGGCCGACCGCATCCTGTTCGACGGCAAGCGCGCGTCGGGCGTCGCATACCTGCGCGGCAGCGAGCGCGCGACCGCGCATGCGCGCCGCGAGGTGCTCGTGTGCAGCGGCGCGATCGCGTCGCCGCAACTGCTGCAGCGCTCGGGCGTCGGCCCCGGTGCATGGCTGAAGGAGCTCGACATCCCGATCGTGCTGGACCTGCCGGGGGTCGGCCAGAACCTGCAGGATCATCTGGAGATGTACATCCAGTACGAATGCAAGGAGCCCGTCTCGCTGTATCCGGCGCTCAAGTGGTGGAACCAGCCGAAGATCGGGCTCGAATGGATGCTGAACGGCACGGGCCTCGGCGCGAGCAACCATTTCGAGGCCGGCGGCTTCATCCGCACGCGCGACGACGATCCCTGGCCGAACATCCAGTATCACTTCCTGCCCGTCGCGATCAACTACAACGGCTCGAACGCGATCGAGATGCACGGCTTCCAGGCGCACGTCGGCTCGATGCGCTCGCCGAGCCGGGGCCGCGTGAAGCTGCGCTCGCGCGACCCGAACGACCATCCGAGCATCCTGTTCAACTACATGGCCGAAGCGCTCGACTGGCGCGAATTCCGCGATGCGATCCGCGCGACGCGCGAGATCATGCGGCAACCGGCGCTCGACCGCTATCGCGGCCGCGAGTTGAACCCGGGCGCCGACTGCCGCTCCGACAAGGAACTCGATACGTTCGTGCGCGCGCGCGCCGAGACCGCGTTCCATCCGTCGTGCTCGTGCAAGATGGGCTACGACGACATGGCCGTGGTCGACGACGAAGGCCGCGTGCATGGGCTGGACGGGCTGCGGGTCGTCGACGCGTCGATCATGCCGATCATCACGACCGGCAACCTGAACGCGCCGACGATCATGATCGCGGAGAAGATCGCCGACCGGATTCGCGGGCGTCAGCCGCTCGCGCGTGCGAACGTCGCGTACTACGTCGCGAACGGCGCGCCGGCGCGCAACGTCGCGAAAGCGGTGCGGCAACCGGAGACGGCGTAGGCGCGTCCGCGCGCGACGACAGCGTGCACGGCTCGCGGCGTTCTCGCCGCGAGCCGTTTTTCATTGGGCGTCGCTGCCGCCCGCATTGAAGCGCGTGATCGCGGTCGCTCGCGACCGTATGCGTTTCGCGCGCACGATCGGGTTCGCACGCGACGTCAGGCTCATCGCGCCGCGCAAGCGGTCGAACGCGACCTCTTCTTTCGGCCCGAAGCGGCCGATCGCCGGCCATGCGAGCGTCTGATCGAGCCAGCTCTGCCATGCGTCGCCGTAGAAGCGGCGCGCATATGCGCGCACCGTGTCGGGCGCCGCGATCACGACGCCGGCCAGCAGGTAATACGCCCAGAAGCTGCCCGCGCCGACGAGCCGTTCGAGCCGGCACACCGACACCGCCGCGAGCAGGCCGGACACCGAGGCGAGATCGCCGCGTCGTTCGCGGATCGCGCGCGCGACGAGATTGTGCCGGCCGCCGTATGCGGCCAGCGACATCCGCGTGCCTGCGGCGAGTGCCGCGCAGTACGTCGCGAGCGCGGCCATCTCGTCGATGCGCGCCGCCGCGTCGCGCGGCCCGCACACGCGCAGCACGAGCGCGTCGATGATCGCGTCGTGGCCGGCCGACGCGTCCATGCCGCCCGCGGCGACCGCCACGCGGCGTTCTCTCGGGTTCTTCGCAGGCGGTGCTTCGCCGTCTGCTTCGGCTTCATGCGGTGCGCGTTCGCCGCTGCCGTCATCGAGGGCGACGCCGCTGGCAATCCGCTCGAGTGCGGCCCAGCCATCGTCGGGATCGTCGAAGGTCCACGCAGCGACGAATCCGTGAGCGGCTTCGAACGCCACGCGCGAACCGGGGCAGCGACGCTCCGCATGCGCCAACTGCTGCGCGTCGGGCACGTGCACGCATGCTTCGAGCGCGTCGCCCGCGTCGCATGCGCAACCGCCGCCATCCGTCGCCAGCCACGGCGCGACCTCGTGCAGGACGGCGATCGCCTCATCGGAAAGCGCTGCGCCGGCGCGCACGCGCGCATCGCGCGAGTCCGTCGACGAAGCAGCGGCCGCAGCGGCCGCGTCGGCCTCGGCACCGGCCGGCACCTGTAGACGTTCGATCAGATACTGCAGCCACGCGGCCGTGCGCAGCCGGTCAGGCGTCGCACCGCGGGCATCGCCATACTTCGCTGGGTCGGTGAGCATGGGTGGTCCGAAGGAGTTCCGGCGAATCGGAATGGTTGTTATGTAGTGGGCCGGTCGAGCGGTCCCGTCAAGCGCAGGCGGTGCGATGAGCCGCACCGCCTGCCTCGCCGCCGCGTCGATTCGCGCTCATCCGAGCGGCCACGCCCACGTCCCGCGAAACCGCGACGCCCGCCGCGCATCCTCTCACGGCCCTCGTAACCGGCAGGCGTGCGGTCGCGATCGCGCGATGCTTACTGCACGTGGAACTTCGGCGACGTGACGACCGTGCCGCTGACCTTGCAGTCCGGCGTCAGCACCGCGTTGTTGAACGTCAGCGACGAGTTCGGATCGCTCCACGCGGTCACGACCTTGCTCGGCCCGCAGGTGCCGAGCAGCGTGACGGTCACCTTCGCATTGTTGATCGACAGTTGGGTCGGACTGTCGGCCTGGCCGGTCCACGGCGACGCACTCGTCGCGCTGCCGCTGATCAGCCCGCAGGTGGCGCCGCCCGTGAAGGTCGTCGACGTGATGTTGACGATGCCGGTCGACGTGATCGTGCCGTTGAACGTCGCGTTGCATGCCGCATTGATCGACCCCTTGCTGAGCGTCGTGAGCCCGGACGCGGAGAACGGTTCGCCGTTGGGGTTCATCGGCTGGCCGTCCGCGCGCGATACGGTCACCGCGAACGCGGGCGCGGCCGCAGCCGCGGTGAATGCCACTGCAGCAACAAGCGATGCGATTTGACGAATGCTCATTTGAACTGCCCCCTCTCTTCACAAATGGCGGCATGCCGCCGGAAACGCGACGGCCCGGACGAAGCGAACGGCCGGCCCGTCGCAGGAAGCCGCACGGCGCGCGCCGGGCGCGCCGTGCGGCTCAGAACTTGTAGGAAATCCCGACGAACGTAATCAGCGGATCGGCCTTCAGCCTGGTGCGCGTGGTGGCGAGCGTCGAGCCGTCGGCCGCCTTGATCACGAGCGACGAGTAAGTCTTCAGCGGCATGTAGGTTAGCGTTGCCGTCAGCCCCCAGTGCTTGTCGATCGCGTAGCTCGCGCCGATGTTGTAGACGGGCGTAAACGACGACGACGCCTTGCCCTCCACCGACGTCGGTCCCGGCTTGCCGGCCCCGGCCGCCAGCACGCTGCCGAGGTTCTCGTTGATGTCCCTCGCGAAGTTGCCGTTCAGCTCGATGTTGCTGAACCAGCTGTACGCGACGCCGATCCCAACGAACGGGCGGAACTTCGCGGTCGGCGCATTGAAGTAGTACTGAAGAATGACGGTCGGACTCCATTGCCGCGCGTTCTTCACGGCCGGCTGGTTCGACGTCTTGTCCATGTCGACCGAGCCGAGCGCGCCGGACGGCCCCGGCGGCCGGATCACGCCGTGCCCGGTCAGCGTGAATTCGGGCGGCACGCCGAGCACCGAGGTCACCGCGATGTGGTCGGTGAAAAAGTGCGTGAGCGTGAGGCCGACCGTATCGGCGTTGTTCACCGTCAGGCTGGTGCCCGGCGACGTGAACGAGCCGGGCAGCCGCAGCGGCCCGTTGATCGGCATGTTGGCGAGATTGGTCGTCAGCCCGTTGGTCGAATCCTGCGGCATGATGTGCAGCCAGCCCAGCGTCGCGACGTTGTCACCCGCCTGCTGCGCCGATGCGAGCGTCGACATGCATGCGACGGCACCCGCGGCAATCACCTTCTTCATGAAGTCTCCCCTGTTCTGTCCGGGCGCCGCGCACCTGCGCGGCGCCGCCGTGTCGCTGCGCGCAATCACTGCACGAACGCGCCGACCGTGAAGTACGGATTGCTTGCATCGGCCATGTCGAGGAACCCGAACACGCCGCCGGTGAACACGAACTTGCCGGTGGCCGGCCCCGACGCCGCGTCCGCATGCACGGTCGTCACCACGCCCGGCACCTGCTGCGTGAAGTCGAGGTTCAGCGCGCGCGCGAGTGCGGCCTGCGACGCGTTGAACGGATCGAGCAGCGTCGCCTGCGCGCCGACGAGCGCGGTGGCGCGATAGTTGAACGCGCTGTCGACCCCCGTGTACTCGCCGTTCTGCGAGCCTGGCGCGATGGCCGTCTGCGGGCTCAGGAACGAGATGCCCGATTCGTCGTCGGCGCTCGGCGGGCCCTGCGTGAGGTCCGCATTCGCCGCGCCGGTCCGGATGAAGATCGGCACGAGCTGATTGCGCAGCTTGCCGACGATCAGAATGCCCTTGCCGGCCTTCGCCGGATCGACGGCCGCGAGCGTGGGCGCAATCTGCGGCTGGTAGTTGAGCGACTGGAAGGCCGGCGCGTCGGCGCGCAGCGTGAACGGCTGGTTCACGGTCGCGCTCGACGCCAGCGGCTGCCCGCCGTTCTTCTTGCCGAAGTTGTCGGTTTCGACGTAGCTGCCGTCCGCGTGGATCGTCACCTGCTGGTCGAGTGCCACCGGCGCGAAGCTCTGCGACGGCACTTGGTGATAGCCGAGCTGGTTGTAGGTGCCGGCGATCTTCGACAGATCGGTTTCGAGCGACGAGAAGCTGATGAACGGGTAGTACGGGAACGTCGTCTTCGAGATCTTGCCGACGCCGATCACGCCGTCGAACTGGATCGTCGCGCCGGGAATCGCACCGCCGAGCACGCCTTCGCCGAGGAACAGGCGGGCCGGCCGGGTCGGGTCGAGGCTCGCGTTCTGCATCCGGAACGTGCACTGGTTCAGCTTCACCGTCGGCAGCCCCGTCTCGTCGACCAGCGTGCCGTCGACCACGTTGGCCGGCGCCGCGTCGCGCGTCGGCTGCACCGTGCCGGTCGTGGTCGGGACCGGCGACGCGAGGTAGGTCACGCGGTACGTCATCTTCGTGGTGTCGAGCTGCACCTTCACGAGCTCGCCAGAGCCGGAGCCGCCGACGAAGGCCGTGTTGTAGTCGATCGTCTGCGGACACAGCCGCACGGGGCTGACGGCCGGCGGGTCGCCGTCGCCGCCGCACGCGGCCACCAGCGGCGCGAGCGACGCCGCCACCATCCAATGCTTCACGTTCATAGGAATCCTCTTGAAATTTTGTTCGCCGGCGGCGCTGCGTGCGCCGCCGGGGTTCCGTGTTCGATGCGCCGTTACTGAACGAACGCGCCGACCGTGAAGAACGGGTTGACCTTGCTGTTGTTGACGACCATCGCGTAGACGTTGCCCGCCGTCACGAGCCAGCCCGTGTCGCCCTTGGCGAAGATCGCCACGTTGCCGTTCGCGCCCTTCGCGTTGAAGTCCTGGGCGACCGTCACCTTGATCTTGCCCGGCGTGGCCTGCGTGTAGTCGAGCGCGAATTGCGAGGTGACCGACGAAGTCTGCGGATCGATGAACGCCGCGGTGGCGCCCTGGAACAGCGTCGACGTGTAGTTCGCCGCCATCGTCGACACGGCGGTGCCGTCGTTGCAACTGCCGGCCGCCGAATAGAACGCGCCGTTCATGAACGTGCCCGGCAGGTCGGGGTGCGGGACGCTCACGTCCAGGCTCGGCCCGCCCACCGCCAGCGCGTTCGCCTGCCCGGTCGACGTCACGACACCGCATGCGGATGCGCTCGTCGCGCCGATGTAGCCGCCCTTCAGCGAATTCGCGGCGATCGCGGTCGTCGACGAAAGCATCGAGATGCCGACCTCGGGGTCCGCGACGGACGCAAGCAGATTGCCGGCATCGACGTGGTTGTAGCCGACGCGAATCACGACCGGCACGCGCACGCCGTTGAGCTTGCCGACGATCATGATGCCCTTCGCCTGGCTCGGTGCGATCACGAGCGACGCGCCCTGCCCCGCGAGCGGGTACACCGGCGTGCCGAACTGGCTCGCCACCGCATTGCTCACGAACACGTTGTCGTTCGATCCGTCCGCGTTCTTGCGCAGCGTCCACGGCGAGCCGGTGGTCTGGCAGGAGTAGTCGCTGTTCGGCGTGATCGTGCAGGAGCCGTCGGCATTGAGCGTCTGGTTCCAGTTCACGACGTCCGGCTCCCAGCCGACCGGGCCGGCCGTGCTCTGCGCGTTGCCGCCGAGCGGCGACAGATGGATGCCCACCTCGTTGTAGTTGCCCGCGACTTTCGCGAAATCGGTCTCGGTGTCGGTGAAGCCGATGAACGGATAGAAGTCGAACGTACGCGACGGCACGGTGCCGAGGAACAGCCCCGGCAGCAGCTCGATGCCCGGAAACGCGATCGTCGCACCCGGAATGCCGCCGCCGACCACGCCGTTGCCGACGAACAGCATCGGCGGATCGGCGCGATTGATCGTCACGGAATATGCACCGTCGCTCGTCGCGCCGCTGTCGAGCACGAACGCGCAGCGGTTCTGCTCGGCGGTCGGCAGGTTGGTCGGGTGATGGAATGCGCCGCTGATCGTCAGGCCCGCACGCGTGTCGTTGACCTGCCCCGCCGACGTCGGCACCGACGATTCGAGGAACTGCATCTGGTAAGTGAGCCTGGTCGTGTCGAACTTCACCTTCACGTATTCGCCGCTGCCCGAGCCGCCGGTGTAGGTGGTCGTGTAGTCGAGCGCATCCGGGCACAGCTTCGTCACGACGGGCGGCGTCGTTTCGGCGCCGCTCGGCCCGCACGCGCTGCCCGAACACTGCGGCACGTTGATCGGCCCCGGGTCGTCACCGCCGCCGCAGCCAGCGACGAACGGCAGCGCCAGCACGGCACACGACAGGATCGCTTTCCGCCACTCAGGAATGCAAAGCATCAACCCCTCCTTTTGAGGTACGACGAGTCTCGTCCGGTCGGGCTGCGTGGCCCGCCGGTTGGTATCACGCCGCGCACATCGGGCGCGGCGCATGACGATGCGCGCAGCGCGCGCCGCACGGCTCGTCCGAGCGAACACGGAGTCGCGGCGACACGCAGGCGCAAGCCGGCAGCGCCGCCATCGGGCACGGCGCCGTCGGAACAATCGAAACGGATCGGGATGCGTCGCTACAGCGCCGACGCGATGCGGTAACGCAGGCAGGCGACTCGCGTCGCGCCTGCGTCAGGCGAACAGCTGATGAACGGCAGCTTGGCCGGGCCCTCGGAAAGGCGTCTCATGGGTTGGTCTCCGTACGTACGCTGGATTCGTTATCGTGATGCGACGTTTGCCGAGACTATGATCGGGCGTTGCGCGCAAGTAAATGGATGCAGAGTTCCAAACGAACCAGACGGCTCGATCCAAGCGCGCTCAGGGCCTTTCACAATTTTTCAAACGACCTTCGATTTATTTGCTCAGACAAATACTTCGGCGGTACATGTGCTGCTTACCGCTCCGGCCCGGCACGCTCCGGCAAAATACCGCTCATTGTTCACCCGATTCAAATAAATCGCCTGATTGATGAGCAGTGCGCGCCTATTTCGCGCGAATTCCGTGCATGCATCGCATATCGTTTGCGCCGAAATGCATTTCCATCTTCCGGTTGCTAATATGGCGATCCTGCGATCCCGCACCACAACGCCGTTCGACATGACGCCCGTTCGCCATGCCGCACCCGCAGCCAGCCGTGTCGCAGCGGCGGCGCCGGGCTCGCGCGGCGCACGGGGTCGGCCCGAGCAGCCGTGCCATCCGTGAGCATGCAACCGATCCTCTCCGTTTCCGACCTCTCCAAGACTTACGCGTCCGGCTTCCAGGCGCTCAAGCACGTGAACCTCGACATCCGCCCCGGCGAGATCTTCGCGCTGCTCGGGCCGAACGGCGCGGGCAAGACCACGCTGATCGGCTCGATCTGCGGCATCGTCACGCCGACCGAAGGGCGCGTGACGGTCGGCGGCCACGACATCCGCGATCACTACCGCGCGGCGCGCGAAATGATCGGGCTCGTGCCGCAGGAACTGACGACCGATGCGTTCGAGACCGTCTGGGCGACGGTGTCGTTCAGCCGCGGCCTGTTCGGCAAGGCGCCCGATCCCGCGTACATCGAGAAGACGCTGAAGGCGCTGTCGCTGTGGGACAAGCGCGACAACAAGCTGATGACGCTGTCGGGCGGCATGAAGCGCCGCGTGATGATCGCGAAGGCGCTGTCGCACGAGCCGCGCATCCTGTTCCTCGACGAGCCGACCGCCGGCGTCGACGTCGAGCTGCGCCGCGACATGTGGAAGCTGGTCGATTCGCTGCGCGAAAGCGGCGTGACGATCCTGCTGACCACCCACTACATCGAGGAAGCCGAGGAAATGGCCGACCGCATCGGCATCATTCTCGGCGGCGAGCTCGTGCTCGTCGAAGACAAGCACGAACTGATGCGCAAGCTCGGCAAGAAGCAGCTGACCGTGCAGCTGGAGCAGCCGCTCGCGGCGGTGCCGGCCGAGCTGGCGGCGTTCGGGCTGGAACGCGCGGCCGACGGCACCGCGCTCGTCTACACCTACGACTCGCAGCGCGACGACGCGGGCATCGCCAAGCTGATCGCCGCGCTCGGCGCGGCCGGCATCGGTTTTCGCGATCTGCATACGACGCAGAGCTCGCTCGAGGACATCTTCGTGAGCCTGATCGACAATCGCCGCAACGGCGCACAAGGGGCGTAACGCACATGACCAACATGAACCTGCAGGCGATCCGCGCGATCTACCGCGCCGAAATGGCCCGCACGCGACGCACGCTGATGCAGAGCATCATCGCGCCGGTGATCTCGACGTCGCTGTACTTCGTCGTGTTCGGCTCGGCGATCGGCTCGCGCATCAGCGACGTGAACGGGATCGGCTACGGATCGTTCATCGTGCCCGGCCTCGTGATGCTGTCGCTGCTGTCGCAGAGCATCTCGAACGCGTCGTTCGGCATCTACTTCCCGCGCTTCACGGGCACGATCTACGAGGTGCTGTCCGCGCCCGTGTCGTACTGGGAGATCGTGATCGCGTACGTGGGCGCGGCCGCGTCGAAGTCGATGCTGCTCGGGCTGATCATTCTCGCGACGGCCGGCCTGTTCGTGCCGTTGCACATCCTGCATCCGTTCTGGATGGTGCTGTTCCTCGTGCTGACGTCCATCACGTTCAGCCTGTTCGGGTTCGTGATCGGGATCTGGGCCGACAGCTTCGAGAAGCTGCAGCTCGTGCCGCTGCTGATCATCACGCCGCTCACGTTTCTCGGCGGCAGCTTCTATTCGGTGGACATGCTGCCGCCCGTGTGGCGCGTGGTCACGCTGTTCAACCCGATCGTCTATTTGATCAGCGGCTTCCGCTGGTCGTTCTACGGGCTGGCCGACGTGCACGTGTGGATCAGCCTCGCGGCGACCTCGCTGTTCCTGGCGATCCTGCTCGCGATCGTCGCGTGGATGTTCCGCACCGGCTACAAGCTGAAGAACTGACGCGCGCGGGCGCGGGATCGCCCCGGTTCGCGGGGAGAAGTTGCGCTGCTAGACTGGGCCGGAGATCGACCGGCGCCGCCTGCCGCATCGCAGCATGATGCGGTGCGCGCGGCGCGCTTCCCGCCCCATTGCCTGCGCGAGGATCCCGATGAGCGCCTCCCGAATCGACGCCGTCCGCGACGGCCTGTTTCGCGCCACCACCTACGTCGACACGCTGGACCTCGGCTTCAGCCAGTTCTTCATACGCTCGCCGCACGGCGACGTGCTGTGCGTCGAAACCGGCACGCGCGCCAATTTCACGCAACTGAGCGCGGCGCTCGACGCGGTTGGCATTGCGCCGTCGATGGTCAGCAACGTGATCGTCCCGCATTTCGAGGCCGACGAGATGGGCGCGTTGCCCGACTTCCTCGCGGCCAACCCGGCGCTCGTCGCCTACGCGCATCCGATGTGCGCGTGGGGGCTGGCCGACGTGTTCGGCGTGCACGCCGTACCGTTGCAGGACGGCGAGCCGACGACGCTGTCCGGCATCGACGTCGTGCCGGTGTTCACGAAGCACGTCCATCAGTGGGACGCGCTCGTCGTCTATCTGCCGGCGTACAAGGCGCTGCTGTCGTCGGACATCCTGATGCGCTTCGGCACGCAGGACGCCGACGATCCGCTGCCGGCGATCCTCGACGCGATCGCCCGCGCCGACTACCTGCCGTCGCTCGCGCATCTCGCGAGCGCGCTGCGCCGCGTCCAGGCGCACGATATCGACATCGTGCTGCCGATGCACGGCCCGGCGATCACGCGCGACGTTCAGCGCGTGATCGCCGGCGTTATCGCGCATTGCGAGGCTGCCGCCGCGTAGTGCACAGCGCGGCGCGGCGACGGCCGCCGTTCAGGCGCCGGTGACGACGAATTCGTCGGCCGCCTTGCTCTGCACGGCGGCCAGCACGGCCAGTTCGCGCTTGGTGTGCGGCTCGCCCGACACCACGCCGGTCGCATGCTTGGCCTTCGCGCCGAGCGGAAAGAACACGAACGATGCACCGGCCGGCGCCTCCGGCTCGGCCCGCAGCCGCTTGTTCAGGATCTTCAGATACTTCTTCTTCGACACTTCCTTCGCTGCCATGGCGCCCTCCGCACGAACGTAACGCTGGTCAGCATACCAGCTTGGCAGGCGGCCAGGAACGCCGCCGGGCCGTCGATCTGCACTAGAATGGACCCGCTTGCCAACTCGCCGTCCCCGGACGCGGCCACGTTACCGCGATGTCTTTTTCGGAGCGTTTTCATGCGTGTCGAGTTGTTCGCACAACACCACGGTTGTCCGGGCTGGGAAGGTGAAATGGCCCGGCGCATCGCCGCCTTCGACTGGTCGGAGGCCGGACTCGGGCCGATCGAGCAATGGTCGGCGAGCCTGATCGCCGCCGTACGCACCGTGCTCGCGTCGCCGCTGCCGCTGGTGATGCTGTGGGGCCGGCCCGGCTACATGATCTACAACGATGCGTACGCCGCATTCTCCGGCGGCCGCCATCCGTATCTGCTCGGCAAGCCGGTCGAACTCGGCTGGCCCGAAGTCGCCGATTTCAACCGCAACGTGATGAATACCTGCCTCGCGGGCGGCACGCTGTCCTATCGCGACAAGGAACTCGTGCTGCTGCGCCACGGCCGGCCCGAAGACGTGTGGATGGACCTTCACTACAGCCCGCTCGCCGACGACGACGGCGCGCCGGGCGGCGTGCTAGCCGTCGTGATCGAGACGACCGAGCGCGTGCTCGCCACCCGTCAACGCGCACACGCGGAAGCCGCGCTGCAAGCGTCGAACGACGCGCTGCGCCGGCTGACCGAAACGCTCGAACAACGCGTCGCCGACGCGATCGCCGAGCGCGCGGCCATCGAGGAGCAGTTGCGTCACGCGCAGAAGATGGAGGCGATCGGCAGCCTGACCGGCGGCATCGCGCACGACTTCAACAACGTGCTGCAGGTGATCAGCGGCAATCTGCAGGTGCTGGCGGTCGAACTCGGCGAGCGGGCGAGCGCGCAGCCGCGGATCGAGAGCGCGAACAACGCGGTGCGGCGCGGCGCGCAGCTGGCGTCGCACCTGCTGGCGTTCGCTCGGCGTCAGCCGCTGTCGCCGACGGTGCTGAACCCGCGCAAGCTGATCGACGGCATGAGCGAGATGCTGCACCGCGCACTCGGCGAAACCGTGCGCGTCGTGGCCGCGCTGGCGCCCGACGTCGGCAACGTGCTCGCCGATCGCCACCAGCTGGAAAACGCGCTGCTGAACCTCGCGATCAATGCGCGCGACGCGATGCGCGGCGACGGTACGCTGACGATCGCGGCCTACAACGACACGACTGCCGTCGGCGCCCGGCGCACGCCGCTGCCGCCCGGCGAATACGTGACCTTCGAGATCACCGATACGGGCAGCGGCATGACGCCGGACGTGCTCGAACGCGTGTTCGAACCGTTCTTCACGACCAAGCCCGACGGCGAAGGCACGGGGCTCGGGCTCAGCATGGTGTTCGGCTTCGTCAAGCAAAGCGGCGGCCATACGTCGATCGACAGCGCGCCGGGCCAGGGCACCACCGTGCGGCTGACGTTCCCGCGCTGTCACGATGCGTTGGCCGAGGAACCGGCGTGCGCGCCGCGGCCCGATCCCGTGCGCGGGCGGGAAACCATCCTGATCGTCGAGGACGACGCGGACGTCCGGCTCACCGTCGTCGACATGCTCGCGCAGCTCGGCTACAAGGTGCTCAGCGCGTCGGACGGCGAAGCCGCGCTGCGGATACTCGACAGCGGCACGCCGATCGACCTGCTGTTCACCGACGTGATCATGCCGGGGCACATCAAGGGCGGCGAACTGGCGCGCCGTGCGGCGCAGCGCACGCCGCCGCTGCCCGTGCTGTTCACGTCCGGCTATACGCGCGACGAAATTTTCCATTCGGGGCGGCTCGATCCCGGTGTGATGCTGCTCGGCAAGCCGTACCGCCGCGATGAGCTCGCGGCGCGGATTCGGAGTGTGCTCGACCGGAATGTGAAGGCGGCTTGAGGCGGGTGGATTGCGAGGCGGCTGCGTTGCCGCCGAGCCGATGGGGGCTGTGAGGGTGATCGCGGGACTCGTGCTTCGAGCCGCTGCGCATAGGCGGTGGCGTACGGCAACCGTCCTGACCATCAGCTACCACCCAAAATATTTCATATGCGATGTCGATTCCTGCGCCGCTCGCACGTCGCAGTGACGCAAGCGTTCGTTTCGACGTCGGTACGACGGGCAGCAAACGGACGCCTCTTTCCCACGTCAAAGGAGCAACGACAATGCGCGTCATGGTGATCGTCAAGGCCACGGCCTCTTCCGAAGCGGGCGCGATGCCCGACACCGAATTGCTGGCCGCGATGGGCCGCTTCAACGAGGAACTGGTGAAAGCCGGCGTGATGCTCGCGGGCGAAGGCCTGCATCCGAGCTCGCGCGGCAAGCGCGTGCACTTCTCCGGCAACGAGCGCACCGTGATCGACGGCCCGTTCGCCGAAACCAAGGAACTCATCGCCGGCTACTGGGTGTGGCAGGTCGGCTCGCTCGACGAGGCGGTCGAATGGGTCAAGCGCTGCCCGAACCCGATGCCGGTCGACTCGGACATCGAGATTCGCCCGATCTTTTCACCCGAAGACTTCGGTGAAGCATTCACGCCGGAGCTGCAGGCGCAGGAAGCGCGGCTGCGCGCGGAGCTGGACGGCAAGCACGGCGAGTGAGGCGACGGGTGGGCGCGGTTCGCTGACCGAGCGCGGCACGCCGGCGCGGGTCAGCGAGCAGGACGACCACCCGGATTGACACGACTCCGTGTAGTAACGTATCGTTTTGATACGTTACTACACGGAGTCGTCGTCATGCATTCCCGTTTCGACCGTTTTCGCGAGACACCGCTCGGCGCACAGCTTGAAGCGCTGATCGGACAACCGGAGCGCTACGTCGAATTCGCGGCGCTGTCGCGGGTGGGCGTCGCCGCGATCGGCGCGATCCAGCACGAGATCGCGAGCAAATTCCCCGAAGTCGCCGCCGATACGACGGCGCGGCAGTTCTGCGGCTCGATGGTCGCCGACGTGATGCGTCGCCACGGGCACGACGTCGTGCAGGCGCGCGGCCGGCTCGGCGGCGCCCTGTTCAGCTACGGCGCGGTATTCAGCGCGTATCCGCAGGTGCTGCCGTTCTCGGACCTCGCGGCCGCGCTGGCCGAGATGCCGTCCCGGATCGCCGCGTACGCGGCGCACGTTCCCGCCGCACTCGTCACGCGCCGCCCGGCCGGGACGGGCTTCTCGCTGGTCGAGCATGCGTGCCACCTGCGCGACCTCGACGCCGTGTTCGCCGAGCGCATCGATCTGGTCCGGAGCAGCGAATTGCCGGTGATCGCGTCCGTCGACGGCACCGCGCTCGCCGCCCAGCGCGACTACCTCGCGCAGCCGCTCGACGAAGCGCTCGCCGCGTTCGGCCGCGGGCGCGCCGCGCTGTGCGCGACGGTCGCGGCGCTGCAGCCACAGGAACTTGCACGCTGCGGCCTACGCGACGGCATCCGCCGGATGTCGCTCGACGAACTCGTCCGCGAACTGCTCGATCACGATCGCACCCACCTTCTCGAACTCGACGAATTGCTCGCTGAACTCGAGTTGCCGCCGCTTCGCCCGTCTACCGCCGAATGAGCGGTCGTGCAGGTCGGTTGTCTGCGTTCACGGTTTCATCGGCACGCTCGACGCACGCGCACGGCCGGCCGCGCATCTCGTCCCGCGCCCGCGCGGCCATCGACTGACACACGCTGCGCCGGTCGAGTCGTCGCGCAGCGGCCGATCGGTGCGATTAATCAAGCGCGGGCGGCGAGCCCGCGATGCCGCTCCTCGATACCCCTACTCACCAGTCATGCGACGACCGCCTGACAACTCGTAGGCTTCGCAGAAATTTGTCTGAAAGGCACCGTTGCTAGAGTGTCCGTACAGGGTTTTCCCGATGCCGGACTGCCGAAAGGGCACGACACATGCGAGGCTCCATGAACCTGTTACGCACGTTGTGGCTACTGCTGTTGCTCGCGGCCGCCGTACCGGCCGCCGCGTTCGAGTCGCGCGTCGTCGCGATCCCGAGCGCCGCGATGAACGCGACGCTGAAGGCGACCGTCGTGCTGCCCGACGCGTATGCGCGCCTTCGGCACGGCCCGGAGCGCAGCGTCGAGCGCTTTCCGGTCGTCTATCTGCTGCACGGCTCCGGCGGCGACCACACCGACTGGACCACCAACACCCGAATCGCCGCGCTCGCCGACCGCTATCACGTGATCCTCGTCATGCCCGATGGCGGCCACGAAAGCTGGTACATCGACAGCCCGTTCGATTCGGCCAGCCGCTTCGAAACCTTCATCGGCGACGAAGTCGTGTCGTACGTCGACAGCCATTTCAGAACGATCGACGCCAAGGGCGCGCGCGCGATCACCGGCCTCAGCATGGGCGGCTTCGGCGCACTGCGCATCGCGCTCGACCGGCCCGACACGTTCGGCGCGGTCGGCAGCATCAGCGGCGCAGTCGACCCGCGCTGCTGCGAGGACGAACCCGGCATCGATCACGTGTTCGGCGACCCCGTCCGCCATCCGTCGTTCTGGAACCGCAATGCGATCATCGAAAGCGCGCGTACGTTCGTGCGCGCGCACCTCGACCTGACGATCGACTGCGGCCGCGACGACTCGCTGGTCGGCTCGAACCGCACGCTGCATCAACGGCTCATCGCGCTCGGCGTGCCGCACGACTACGCGGAGCGCCCGGGCGGCCACACCTGGGATTACTGGGCACACGCGATCCGCTATCAGATGCAGTTCTTCGCGACGTCGTTCCAGCACGGCGGTTACGCGTAACGCACGAACTACCGGCGCATGGCAAGTGGGTGGAGTGTCGTATCGCACCGGCTCGCATAGCGATGTGCAATAGACGACGAGCGCGCGCGGTGGCGCGACAAGAAGGGAAAAGAAAACGGAAAACCAGCGCCGAGCGCCAGCCGAAACCACGCGCTCGGTTGCGCTCAGTTGTGCTGCGCCGCGTCGGCGCTCACCACTCGATCGAAGATCTCCTGCGCGCGCGCCAGTTCGTCGAGCGCGCGATCCAGGCGCGACATCGCGCGTGCATAGTCGGCCGACGAGATGTCGTCGTCGCTTTCGCCGCGCACGGCGCGAAACGCCTGATCGACGTTGCGCGTGGCCTCGACGAAGCGTTGTGCGGCCCGGGCTTCCCGCGAACGGATGTGGATCGACATCGACACTTCTCCCTGAGGATTGCAGTGTGAAGCAAGCCGCCGCGCAGTGTGCGCGGCCCGCGTGTCGGCCGCGTGACCGACGGCCGCTTGCCGGGCGATGCGCGAATCGCCGAGCGGCGCGCTTCGTCGCGATTGTCGCGCGATGTTCGCTTGCCCGCTACGGCGAGATTGCAACAAATTCCTTGCGCACACCGCGATGATGGCGACGCCGCTGCCGGTCGTTGCGCGCGCATCGACCTTCAATCCCTGAGCCGCGCGCTCGCGGCGCGACCGTCACGCGCGGCCGATGCGCGGCTGCGCGACACCGCCGAACGCGGCCGCCTCGGCCGGCCCCAGATCGAACAGATCGCCGGTGAGCTCGCGCGGATGCTCGGCCGCGGGCCGGTGCCGAAGCCGCACGACGTGCGCGGGCGCGACATAGGCGGCAGCCGTTTCGATCGGCGCCACGTCGAACAGATCGCGCGTGACGCCGCGCACGGTGTCCGTCGGCGACCGGCCGCGCAGACGCGCGACCAGTTCGACGAAGCGATCGAAATCGCCGGCGCGCGTCGCGTTGTTCACGTCGGCGAGATCGCGTGCCTTCAGCACGCAAGGCTGCGCGAGCCGCACGAAATACGGTGCTTCCAGCTCGACCGACAGCGCAAGCGGATAGCTCCTGCCCGTTTGCTCCTTCGCGCGGCCGACGCAATCGACCACGGCCGCGCCCTGCGCGACGCCGAGCGGCTTGCCCGTGCTCACGCTGCGCAGGTGCTCGGGAAACACGCGCAGTTGCGTACCGACCGTCAACGCGGTCGACGATGCGCATACGAGCGCGTAGTGCTGTTCGCGGCGCCGGCCCGACGGCAGCGTCGCGCGGCTGGCGATGAAGGTATGAGGCGGCAGGGGCCGCACCTGGCCGCTCGCATCGATCCACGCATTCCACAGCAGCGCGTCCGCGCGCTTGCGCTCGCCCGGCCGCACCCGCGACGCCACCGGCGAAAACAACGCGAGCAGCGAACCGGTGCGATGCGCGGCGACCTGCGCGCTGCTGCCGAGCGGCTGGTTGATGCCCCACAGAAAGCGCCCGCCCCCGAGCCGGCGCTCCCATTCCTTGCGGAGCACGACGGTCGGAAGTTCCTCGCCGGACTCGGTACCGATCTTCGTCCAGCAGAACGTGGGAGGGAGGTGTTTCAGTGTCATCGACTTTCTCGGGATACAGCCTCGCTGGCGACAGCAAGCCCATTCAACAACCATAACTGTATAGGTATAATGCATGACATGGAAGCCCCGGACCGCGATTTTCCTGTACAAGACCTGTTACGCCACTTGCTGGCAGATACACGCTCGTCCAGCGAAATTGCGCGACTTTCTGGCGTCAGCCAACCGACGGTGTCGCGGCTTCGGATGTCGGACGGGCGCCGGCTGCGGCGCAGCAAGCCATTCAATAAGCTATGCAGTTTCTATGGACTGAATGCGCCCGGCCCGCGTCGCTACAACGACCTGCTGCGCGAGGCGATCGTCGACGCCTGGGACGGCTCGGACGAGCACGGGCGCGCGCTGTTGGTGGTGATCCAGGGCTTGAAGGACTTGCAGACGAAGGCCGAAAGCGGGTGACGGCGCGCAGCGGCAAACGGTGGAACGCCGCAACGGCCACGCGCGGGCGGTAACGGATGCGATCCGTCGCCGCCCGTTTTGCATCCGGCGACGCCGCCGACACGTCGCCGGTCAAGCGCGCGAAACTTTATTTACCTGTGGTTAAAAAAGTTTGACACGCCGTTTTCCCTGAGATAAGTTTTGCGCAAGCTTCCGGAAAGCAAACGCAGACCGGCAAGCTCATAAGACGCGCGGCGCGTCGGACATCGCCGGTCCGTTTCATCCCGTCGCCGCTCGCACGCGTGTCGTGTCGTCCGCAGCGCAGCACCGCAGCTCGCAATATCCCCGTTTTCTCTGCCGATACCGCCTGGTTTGACGAGGCAAGGTACACGGCACGACTTTGATTGGCAGTACTGCATGAGCCGCGCCGCATCGGGCCGTGGGCGGTCGCCCCGGCGCTTTCGGCGGTGCGGTCATCTGTTCGTCGCAGGCGGTAATCGGCCCGGCCCGCAGGGGGCGTATCGCGGAACGGTCGTATCCACACAATCAGAACAACGAGGTCGACAATGCAATTCCATCCAGGAGGATTCCGTCGCGCATGGCTGCCGGCGCTGGCCGCAGCCGCGACGCTCGCCGCTTGCGGCGGCGACGACGGCGGCAGCGTGGCGGGCGCGTCCGCGCTCGCGCAAACCCAACAGGACGCGGCGTCCGCCTCGGCGGACGCCGCTGGATCGCTCGCGTCGCGCGTGTCGCCGTCCGGCGTCCCGTATGCGAATCCGGCCAGCGGCGGCCGCTATAAGCCCGTGATCGACGACGGCCAGGTGCAGCCGTCGTTGTCGGGCGCGACGATCGAAGAAAATGCATGGGTCGACACGCCGGTCGATTCCGACGGCGACGGCACCAGGGACCGGATTCACGTACGGATCGTGCGCCCGTCGGAAACGGCCAGCGGCGCACGCACGCCGGTCATCGTGCTCGCGAGCCCGTACTACGCCGGGCTCGCCGACAGCCCCAACCACGATGTCGACGTCGAGCTCGACGGCACGCCTCATCCCGCCACCGCCACCGCCGCCGCAGGCGGCTCGGCCACGCGGATCATGGCCGCCGCGCCGCAAACGCGGATGCTGCAGCAGCTCGAAGCGGCCGCGGCCGGCCGCTCGTGGATCGAAAGCTATTTCGTGCCGCGCGGCTTCACGATCGTCTATGCGGATTCGCTCGGCACGGCCGGCTCCGACGGCTGTCCGACCATCCTCACCCGCGAAGAATCCGTCGCAATGGCGTCGGTGATCCGCTGGCTCGGCCGCGATGCGACCGCGAAGGATGCGAACGGCAAGCCGCTCGTCGCGAGCTGGTCCACCGGGCACGTCGGCATGTACGGCGTGTCGTACGACGGCACGCTGCCGAAGATGGTCGCGAGCCTGCGCACGCGCGGGCTCGATGCGATCGTGCCGATCGCCGGGCTGTCGAACATGTACGGCTACTACCGCTCCGGCGGCCTCGTGCGCGCGCCGGAGGGCTATCAGGGCGAAGACGTCGACGTCTATATCAAGGCGCTTCTGACGAATGCGCATCCGGAGCGCTGCACACACCTGGTCGACGAGGCGTTGCAGCAGGAAGACCGCAAGACCGGCGACTATTCGCCGTTCTGGGCCGCGCGCGAGATCCCCACCGCGCTGGCCGTCGCGCCCGCGCTCGTCGCACAGGGGCTGACGGACGACAACGTGCGCACCGATCAGTCGACGTCGTGGTATCTGGCGATGCGACGCCAGCACGTGCCCACGCAGCTGTGGCTGCACCGCCTGAAGCACACCGACCCGACCCGCGTGCCGGCGATGGCGAACGCGTGGCCCGCCGAAGTGAACCGCTGGTTCACGCGCTATCTGATCGGCGTCGACAACGGCGTCGAGCGCGACCCGCGCGCGGTGATCGAGCAGCCCGACGGCACGCTGCTGAAGGAAGCGGACTGGGCCGCGCGCCACGCGACGCCCGTTGCATATTTCGCCGGCGGCGACGGCACGGGTATCGGCACGCTGCTGCGGATACCGAGCGGCGGTCCGCTCGCACGCTTCACCGACGATGCGTCGATACCGGCGCTCACGCTCGCCAATGCAACGACCGGCGAGCATCGCAGCCGCTTCGAGACCGCGCCGTTCGCGACCGCGACGCGCATGTCGGGCACCGCGACCGCGCGCGTGCGCTTGACCTTCACCGGCGTCGCGAACGTCACCGCCTTGCTGGTCGATCGTGCGCCCGACGGTACGGCGACGATCGTCACACGTGCATGGACCGACCCGCGCAACCGCGTGTCGGAATGGTTCTCGCAACCCGTGCTGCCGGGCATGCCGTACGACCTGAAGCTGACCTTCATGCCGCGCGACTACACGCTCGCCGCGGGCCACACGCTCGGGCTCGTCGTGCTGTCGAGCGACTATGAAGCGACGTTGCGGCCGACGCCCGGCACGGGCCTTGCGCTCGATCCGGCAGGCACGTCGGTCACGGTGCCGCTGGTATCGTCGTGAGCGATCGGGTGCGAGAGTGAGCGGCTGAGCGGGCGCACCCGGCATGACCGACTGCCGGGCGCGTCCGGTCGCACTGCGGATTCCTCACGAGCACGCGCCGCTCGAGCATGCGACCGCATGCCGTTTCATTCACACCGGCGTCAGCACCGGCGCGCCCGCGAAATGCCGCGCGGCATTGTCGAGAAACAGCTGCACCGACCGATCGAGCGCCTCCGGCGACCATCCGCCCATGTGCGGCGTCAACACGATGTTGTCGAGCGCCGTCAGCGCGCGGGGCGGCTCGGGCTCGCCTTCGTACACGTCGAGCGCGGCGCCCGCGATGCGCCGTTCGCGCAGCGCCTCCGCCAAAGCAGCGGTATCGACGACACTGCCGCGCGACACGTTGACGAGAAAACCGCCGGCACCCAGCGCATCGAGCACCGCGCCGTCGATCAGATGACGCGTGTGCGCGCCGCCCGGCGTCGCGACGATCATGAAATCGGCCCATTGCGCGAGCGCGTCGATCCGGTCGAAATAGCGGTAGGGAACCTCCTTGCGCGACCGGTTGTGATAGCCGATCTCGATGTCGAAGCCCGCCGCGCGCCGCGCACATTTCTCGCCGATCCTGCCGAGGCCGACGATGCCGAGCTTCTTGCCCGACACGTTCGGCGGCATCTGCAGCGCGTCGCGCCACACGCCGTCGCGCGTGGCCGCATCGAGCCGCACCACGTCGCGCACGGCCGCGAGCAGCAGCGCGAACGCGTGATCGGCGACGCAATCGTCGTTGGTGCCCGCGCCGGTGACCACCGTGATGCCGCGCGCCTTCGCATGCGCGACGTCGATGTGCTCGTAGCCGGCGCCGAGCGCGCCGACCAACGTGAGCTGCGGCAGCAGATCGATTTCCGCGGCCGTGAGCCCCGTGCTGCCGTTGGTCAGCACCGCGCGTATCGTGCCGCCGTGTGCGGCGATCGCCTGGCCGCGCGCCTCGGCCGTCGGCGCGTGGTGAACGTGGTACGACGCGGCGATGCGGCGGTGCGCGTCGTCGCGCAGCGCGATCAGAACCAGCAACTCGGGTTTCATGTCAGCAAGTGTCCGCAGGCGGGAATGCGTTCCAGTGTAACAACGGCGCGCGGCGCGTGCCGTTAGCCCCACGCACGCTGTGGGCACGCCGCCGCGCGCGGTTTGCCAAAGGCCGCCCAGTCAAGTAACTTTCGGCGTACGTCCCGATACTGGAGATTGGCCCGATGAAGCTCGCCCTGCCCGCCCCGCTCCTGGGGCTCGCGTTCGCCGCCGCCGCCGTCGCGCCCGGCGCGCACGCCGATACGCCCGTCGTGGTGTCGTCGAAGATCGACACCGAAGGCAACCTGCTCGGCAACGTCATCGCACAGGTGCTGAAGGCGCACGGCCTCGCCGTCACCGAGAAGATCGCGCTCGGCACGACGCCGATCGTGCGCAAGGCGCTCACCAGCGGCGAGATCGACATCTACCCCGAATACACCGGCAACGCGGCATTCTTCTTCAACAAGGCCGACGACCCGGTGTGGAAAAACGCGAGCCAGGGCTATGACACCGCGAAGAAGCTCGACTATTCGGCGAACCATCTCGTGTGGCTCACGCCGGCGCCGGCGAACAACACGTGGGGCGTCGCCGTGCTCGCGCCCGTCGCGCAGGCACAGCATCTGAAGACCTTCTCCGATCTCGGCAAATGGGTCGCGGGCGGCGGCAAGCTCAAGCTCGCGGCGTCGGCCGAGTTCGTGAACAGCGCGTCTGCGCTGCCGTCGTTCGAGAAGGCGTACGGCTTCAAGCTGAAGCAGGATCAATTGGTCGTGCTGTCCGGCGGCGACACGGCCGCCACCATCAAGGCGGCCGCGAACCAGACCGACGGCGTGAACGCGGCGATGGTGTACGGCACCGACGGCGGCATCGCGTCGAGCGGCCTCGTCGTGCTCGACGACGACAAGCACGTGCAGCCCGTCTATGCGCCGACGCCGGTGATTCGCGAAGCCGTGCTGAAGGCGCATCCGCAAATCGCCGACTATCTGAAACCGGTGTTCGCCAGCCTCGACCTGAAGACGCTGCAGTCGCTGAACGCGCAAATCCAGATCAACGGCGAACCGGCGGCCGGCGTCGCAAAGCGCTACCTGAAGTCGAAGGGCTTCGTTAAGTGACGGAACGCACGGCGCGCATCGCGCTCGACAAGCTGGGCGTCCTGATCGGTGTGCTGACGATCATCGCGGTGTTCGGGATGCCGTTCGTCGTGCTGCGGCCGAACCGCATCGCGGCCGGCACCGGGCTGTCGGTGTTCGCCGCGCTGCCCGCCGCATCGGGCGCGGCGCTCGCCGTGCTGTGGACCGCCGGCGCGCTGTGGACGATGAAGGCGAGCCGCCCCGTGTGGCGGCTCGCGGCCGGTTGCGCCTCGCTCGCGACGCTCGCGTATGCGCTCGGCGCGGCCGCCGCGCACGTCGTCGCGCCCGACGACATGCTCGCGCGCGTGTCGCCCGCCGCGAGCGTGTGGGTGCTGCTGTTCGCGTCGGCCGTGCTGGTCGCGGACGCGCTCGCACGGCTCGCGTTCGGCCCGTGGCGGCGCCTCGCCGCACTGGCCGTCGCGATCGCGGCGATTTCGGTGCCGCTGGCGAGCGGCTGGTGGGACGGGCTGTCGATCATGCGCGAATACGCGGTGCGCAGCGACGACTTCTGGCGCGAGGCGACGCGCCACGTCGCGCTCGCGGGCGGCTCGGTCGCGGCCGCGTTGGTCGCCGGCCTGCCGCTCGGCATCGCGTGCACGCGGTTCGTATCGGTACGCACCGTCGTGATGCCGGCGCTCAATATCGTGCAGACGGTCCCGAGCATCGCGATGTACGGGCTGATGATGGCGCCGCTCGGGCTGTTGGCCGCGCGCGTGCCGCTCGCGGCCGCGCTCGGGATTCGCGGGATCGGCGTCGCGCCTGCCGTGCTCGCGCTGTTCCTCTACTCGCTGCTGCCGATCGCGTCGAGCGTCGTGGTCGGGCTCGCGCAGGTGCCGCCGCATGTGACCGAAGCCGCGCGCGCGATGGGCATGACGCGCGTGCAGCGGCTGCTGCGCGTCGATCTCGTGCTCGCGCTGCCGGTGATCCTCAGCGGCGTGCGCATCGTGCTCGTGCAGAACATCGGGCTGACGGCGGTGGCCGCGCTGATCGGCGGCGGCGGCTTCGGCACTTTCATTTTCCAGGGCATCGGGCAATCGGCGGCGGACCTCGTGCTGCTCGGCGCGATTCCGACGATCGCGCTCGCGCTGACGGCCGCTGTCGTGTTCGAGGCCGCGACCACGCTCGCGAAGGGACGTACCGCATGATCGAGATCGAACGCATCGGCAAACGCTTCGGCGAGATCGTCGCCGTCGACGACGTGTCGCTGACGATGAAGCAAGGCACGATCACCGCGCTCGTCGGCGCATCGGGCAGCGGGAAATCGACGCTGCTGCGCATGATCAACCGGCTGATCGCGCCGAGCAGCGGCACGATCCGCATCGACGGCGTCGATACCGCGGGCGTGCCGCCCGAGCAGCTGCGGCGGCGCATCGGCTACGTGATCCAGGGGCACGGGCTGTTCCCGCACTGGAGCGTCGCGCGCAATATCGCGACCGTGCCGCGCCTGCTCGGCTGGCCCGCCGCGCGCATCGACGCGCGCGTGCGCGAACTGCTCGAGCTGTTTCATCTCGCGCCGTCCGAGTTCGCGGACAAGCTGCCGCACGAGCTGTCGGGCGGCCAGCAGCAACGTGTGGGCGTCGCGCGCGCGCTGGCCGCCGAGCCGGCGATGCTGCTGATGGACGAGCCGTTCGGCGCGCTCGATCCGATCATCCGCAACAAGGCGCAGGACGATCTGTACGCGCTGCAGCGCCGGCTCGGCATCACCGTCGTGATCGTCACGCACGATATCGAGGAAGCGCTGAAGCTCGGCGACACGATCGCCGTGATGGACGGCGGGCGGCTGTTGCAGGTCGCGTCGCCGGCGGAGATTCTCGGCAAGCCGGCCGCGGGTGTGGTCGAGCAGCTCGTCGCCGGTGTCGACCGGCCGCTGCGGCTGCTCGCGCTGACGCCGATCGACGCGGTCGCCGAGCCCGGTCACGCGGACGGCGAACCGATCGCCGCGACGCGCACGTTACGCGACGCGGTGTCCGAGCTGCTGTGGCGCGGCGTCGAAGCATTGCCGGTCGGCGAGGCGAACGGCGATGGCGCGCACGGTGCGCCGGCCGCGCGACGCATCACGCTCGACGCGATTCGCGCGCACGCGAGGAAGCCCGCATGAGCGCGCCTGCACAGCCGGCGCGTGCTCCGCTGCCGCGGCGGTTGGCGCCGCATGTCGCGCAGGTCGCGCGCGCGGCCGCGCTCGCGCTATTGCTCGTGCTGCTGTTGCGCCCCGCGTGGCTGCAAGGCGCGTTCGCGCCGTTCGCGGACAACGGCGCGCCCGTCATCTACGACCGCGCGAGCCTGCTCGACCTGACGCTCGCGCATCTCGGCACCGTGGCGTTGTCGAGCCTGATCGGCACGCTCGTCGCGGTCGCGGCGGGCATCGCCGTCACGCGGCCGTGGGGTGCGGATTTTCTGCCGGTCGCGCGCAGCGTGGCCGACATCGGCCAGACGTTTCCGCCGGTTGCCGTGCTCGCGCTGGCGGTGCCGGCGGTCGGGTTCGGGTTGAAGCCGGTGCTGATCGCGCTCGTCCTGTACGGGCTCCTGCCGATCTTCGAAAGCACGATCGCGGGCATTGAAGACGTGCCGCGCGACATCGTCGAGGCCGCGCGCGGGATGGGAATGAACGGCTGGCAGCAACTCGTGTCGATCGAGCTGCCGCTCGCGTTTCCGGTGATCGTCAACGGCGTGCGGCTCGCGGTCGTGATCAATCTCGGCACCGCGACGATCGGCTCGACGGTCGCCGCGCGCGGCCTCGGCGACGTGATCATTGCAGGACTGCAAACGTCGAACACCGCGTTCGTGCTGCAAGGCGGCGTGATCGTCGGGCTGCTCGCGGTGCTGGTCAGCGATGCGATCGGGGCGCTCGCGAGGGTGGCGGGCGGGCGGCGGGGGTAGTG